>CALCCV010000572.1 GCA_937900305.1 uncultured Pseudobdellovibrionaceae bacterium
GCTGTGCCAAAAAAATGCTAAGGTTCATCAACGAGGGGAGTATCAACGACAGGCGCTTCGACTTTGCCTGGATGTCGACCCATTTTGAGTTCCTCATCATTTGATATTCCGTCACCATCAGAATCCAGTACGGCCAACTTCAACCAATTTTCTTGATCGTCCAGAGATCCCTGGCCCCAAACTTCTGCGTCGAAATCTTTGCCGAAGGGATTGAGAGGAACTCCATTTTTGTGGCAGGTGTTGCATTTGTTAGGCAAATCGCCCACTGAATATTGAGACAACAGAGCGTTGTAGAAAATCTTTTTTGCGTGACTTGTTTGTCCCAAGACGAGAGGAGACGCAAACGCCATCAATAGTGCAATTCGAAAAAAGAATTCAGATTTTTTAGTGGTCACAGGAATCTCCCTCAATGCAAACAAATCAGAACAGCGATAGGGAAGTCTATCAGGACCAGCGAAAGTCCTCCACTGTCACAGAATTGGCCAGTAAAAATCACCGGCCTGCTGAAATGGAACGCCGTGCAGTCGAGAAACTTGTCCTCCGCAAGGAGTTCTCGCTAGACTGGCTCAAATGATCCATTTTAGGAGGTTTTTTGAGCGCGCAGACCATTTTCCAGTTTAAAAAGATGTTGCAAAATTTAGAGGTCTTGATGGCGAAAGCTGCCGCCTTCAGTGACAACAAAAAATTTGATGTGAATGTTTTAGTTGGCTATCGATTGGCTCCAGATATGTACCCTTTTTCGAGGCAAGTTCAATCAACCTGTGATGCAGCTAAGTTTGCTGCAGCTTATTTGTCTGAAAAAACACCCCCTTCTCACGAAGACAAAGAAGTGACTTGGAATGAGCTGCGCGAGCGAGTGCAAAAGGTAGTGAGTTATTTGCAGGAATTTAAAGAGAGCGATTTTAAAAATGCAGAGTCAGTGCAAGTGAAACCTCGCTGGGCCCAAGGCCAAGGTCTTTCAGGCGCCAGTTACCTGCAAGAAGTGGCCATCCCAAATTTCTATTTTCATATGATGACTTCGTATGCAATTTTACGTCATGCCGGCGTTGACATCGGCAAACAGGATTATTTGGGTAAAGTCGATTTGAAGTAAAATCTGCACTCTAGCGCCGATCCTTTAGGGGATGCACGAGAGACTCTAAGCCGTTCAGTTTAATTTCGTATAGGAGGCCGAGCAATCGGCCCAGCTCTCCGCTCGGAAGTCCCTGGCCATAAAACCAAACAACGTAGGGTTCCGGCAGGTCTATTAGCGGGCGTCCTTTGTATTTTCCAAAGGGCATTTCAAAGTTTGCAATTTTTAAGAGATCCGAAGAGTCCATTATGGGTCGACTCTTTCATTGGTGGCTTTGGATTTTTGAGATTTTACAAATTGTATATAAATATTTTCAACCTTAGTTCGTGCCCATGGAGTTCGACGCAAAAACTTCAAGCTCGAAGCAATGCTCGGATTGGATTTGAAGCAATTGATATTCACGTCTTGGCTGAGAAGTTCCCAGCCATAGTGGGCGACCAATTCAGTCAATAGAGCTTCCAAGGTCACGCCGTGGAGCGGGTCTTTTGCACTTTCACTCATTCAACTGATCTATCGCCTCTGGATGGGCTGGTCAATTTGAACCTCGAATGGCGAGTCACTCCGACAGCGGAGTGACTTTGCGATGGACTCACGTTGAGTCACAGGCCCTGAAGACAAGGAAAGTTTTCGACTGTAAAAGCACTCACTGGCTTTTGGTAACTCGACGTAACTTCTTTGAAGAGATGGCGCAGAGCCACCAAATTTTCCCGAGCCTTGACCTGACCATCGGGAGTTTTTGTCGCGATGATCTCTTCTAGGTGAGGGTCACAGATTTGGCCCTTGATGGTGTTCAAAATAAAATCGGGAATTTCCGCAACAGAGGGCTGGCGGGTGGGGTTTATAAAATTGGTCCAATCGCCCGCTGTATTCAGCGAAGAAACATAGTAATTCGCAAAACTCAAAAAGAGATCTGACAATTGGCCAGTCAATATCTCCACCGTCCAAACAGGGCCTTGTTCACTGCCGGGCAGAAATAAAAAGGATTTCGCCTTTGCAAGTCGAGTCAGTAATTCTGTGAATGGATCACTGGTGGCGTCGCTAGAAGAACATTCGGCGCTGTGCAGATAGTTTTCACTATCGACTTCGTCTTCATCTGTGCAGAACCAATTGCGATGCTCGGGCTCCTGACCTTTGTATCCAAATGCAATCGCCATCACGTCATAGGCACTCACACGATCCAGGTGTCGATCACGTCGGCTTAGATATTCCATCACTGATCGAGATGGTGAACCAATTTCTCCAGATTCATTATTTCCTAAATTGCCTTTGAAGTTGTGGCGAAGTCCTAAGTTGTGACCAAGCTCGTGCGCCACCATATCGCGAAAGTACCCGTACATGTAGGTCTGATAGGTGTAACCAACAGGAGTGGAAATAAAATCCATGGCATCCAAAGCAGGATCTTCCAGTTGTGGATCTGCAGCAGCAATTCGAAATGGCAACGAACCAATCCGCAAACCTGCTCGCTTCATATTGGCACGAATTTTTTGAACCTTCGCAATGGCTGCCGTGGCTTCTTTAGCAAAGTTCGCTCGCAGCTGTTCGGCTTGCTGTGTTTGTCCTGCAGCCGCGAGAGTTTGCGCTTCCTCATTCACTCGAAACCATTTTTTGTAGATGACTTCCACTGCCGGGCCTTGAATCAAGACATTTGCTGAAAAAATTTAGATCGGAAGAGCGTCGTGTAGGGAAAGAGTGTCTTCGCCTGTG
>CALCCV010000573.1 GCA_937900305.1 uncultured Pseudobdellovibrionaceae bacterium
GCTCTTCCGATCTGATATTTCTCGCCTCTCAAGGAACATTATGGATTTTTGCAATCTCTTGTCAGATCTTGACAAGTTTCACGCCAAATTTTTATCTGTAAAAGAACAATTTGATACAAGTACACCAGCTGGCGAGATGATGATCTACAATATGATTAATCTCGCGCAGTTTGAGCGAAAGCAAACGTCAGAGCGAGTGGCCTTGAGTTGTCATTCCAGAGCACTTCGCGGGCTCCTTAACGGTGGTTCCGCAATACTAGGTTATGACAAGCACTCGGTAAACAAAGGCACCTATGTTGTCAATGAGGCCGAGGCTGAACAAGTGCGGACTATCTTTCGAATTTTTCTAGAGACTGGGTCGAGAGCGAAAACGTGCATGCGCCTTCATGCCATGGGCATTGGGCCTAAAGTAAATCCAAATCGGAAGTCAGTTCAAAGACACATCGAAGAGAAGCGATGGACTCCGCAAACAATTGGAAGTTTATTAAAGAATCCGGCATACGCAGGTCTTCATGAGGTGAATAAAGAGAGCAAGGGCAAAGACGAAGCTCATTTGAAACATTGGCAAAAAAACCAACTTGTTAAGGCCTCTTGGCCTGCGATCATTGGAATGGACACATTTGAGTCTGCACAACTGGTTTTGGCAGAAGCGCAGAAGTTTCAAAGAGCAAGACTTGAAGGGGCTGAGCGTAGGGTCTTTTTACTTTCAGGACTTTTACGCTGCTCAGAGTGCGGACGAGCTTTGATAGGGCAATCGGCGCACGGCAGTTCCAGCGTTCACAGATATTACTCTCATAAATATGTCCAAGGTGAAGTTGTTAAATGTGCAGTGAAAAGCTTTAGAGCGGACGAGGCCGAAGAAGCTGTGATCTCGCATTTAACCACAGTTCTCAAAGAGGCAGGATATATGGATAAAATTGAAGAGAACCTACGCGCTTCGGTTCATACCAATGGTGATGCGCTAAAGGCCGAGACGAGCCGAATTGCTAAGCGACTTCTCGCCATTGAAAAGGAAATTTCTGGAGTCTTCGATTTGCAAACTGAGATGTCGCAAGGATCTCAAGCGATGAGTCTCGTGCACGAAAGATTGAATAACTTGGGAAAAGAGCGATCTGAACTTGAAAATTACCGCGAGGACTTAAAACTTCAGATTCACAATGCCGAGTCCATAAGAGAACAACGAAAAGAACTTGAAGAAAGGGTTTTCGAGTTCACTCGAGGCTTTCAAAAGGCCACCCCAAACCTTAAAAAACGACTTTTGCGTCGAACTATCCAGGCCCTAGTACATACCCCTGAAGGTTTTCATGTTTTGTATTTGCTTGGAAAAGAGAGCTCCGGGGAAAGGTCTTCTGAAAATAAAAAAGGGACCTTAGATTCTTCACCCTTAGCCCCTCAAAAAAGTAACGTAATTCCCTTCGAAAAGTCCTATCAACCACCCTCTGCTGCCAGCCGTGCTGGTTCGCTTATTGGATGTTGTGGTGCCCCGGGCCGGACTCGAACCGGCACGCCCGTTTAACCGAAGCCCAGGATTTTAAGTCCTGTGCGTCTACCAATTTCGCCACCGGGGCCCTGATCAGTGGTGCGCATTAAGTTTTAAGAATCATTGATGACAAGATCAAGCGAATCCTAAGGATTGCGGCAAGAATGGGCAGTCGCCGGACAATTTTAAATCGTGTGCCGCGACTACAAGGTTTGCTCGCTTGCGGAAACTCGCCTATCTTTCGCCTTTCACGGGGGAACACATGAAGCGACGAGATTTTGTGTCGGATGGTCTGAAAGTCGCTCTGGCAGTGGGTGTTTTCCCTAGGGATTTAACGAAAAGCTCAGTATCAGTAAAGGAATTGGAAATGTCCAAATTGGCTCGTGAGAATTCGGAAGTGCGTTCAACTTTGGCGTCGGACACCTATAAAAATCCGCGTGAGAAATTGAAGGCGTTGGCCTCGCGCGCGAAACAGCTTTGGCCTGTTATTTATGTGGACCCAGCCAATCTGTTTTCAAATCTGGAAAGAGACATTGAGGCTTCGTTTGAAGGTGGCGCTGACGCCGTCGTGATGGAGTTAGGGAAAGATCCTGAGACGCTTGAGCGCGCCTTGGCGCATGCTCGCAGTAGATATCCAAATGCGATTTTGGGCGCAAACTATTTGGGTGGGGAGCCGGATCCTTATGGGTTCATCAACGGATTTCGTTTGGTGAAGGAGTACGATTTGCAAATTGTCTGGACTGATTTTTCGGGAGTTGATTTGGTTAAAGAGTTGCCCGAGATCAGCTTGCAAACGATTGAAAAGCAGCGACCAGAGAAAGCCTTCTACTGCAGCGGAATCCATATGAAGTACGGCACTCTTCTCGAGCTCAATAAGCCGATTGAGAAATCAGCTCTCGAAGCGATTGGTTGGGTGGATGGATTGATTGTCACGGGTGCGAAAACGGGTGTGGCGACGGATCCAGAAAAGGCGCGGCGGGCAAGAAGCGTCATCGGTGACTATCCCCTCGGCGCGGCTTCAGGCGTATCAGTAGAAAATGTAGAGTGGATTTTACCTTATATCGATTACTGCTTGGTGAACACGAGCATTTCGGATTCCAATCATCGAATTTTGAAAGACAAAGTTCGAGAGTTGCGGGCGAAAATGTAGATCAGTGATTTGAATTGTTGTGGATCGAGTGTCCTGCTTTGAGCGAAACGCCAGCAGAGTGGATGGTTAACAGAGAAGACTCACCCAAGTGCATTTGCAAGAGCTTGTTGAGGCGCAGTATGTTCATTCTTAAGCGGTCCTTAGTGCCTTCAAGTTCGCTGCCCCACAAGGCCGTGGCGAGCTCGTTGTGGGAATAGTGGTTTTTTTTACTGAAGAGTTGCAAAATCTGCCAACTGATTGGCTTGCGACGCAAGTCAACTTCGACCTTATCAATGCGAACAATGGATCCGCCCAACAAGAAGAGGTCTCGAGAGGGCTGCCATTTGGCGAGGTGGCGAAAGGCTTCGGTCAAATACTTTTGCGAGCGTGGGCTGATGGATAGGAGCCAAAGATCTACGGTTTGCTGCACTTCGGGATTTGTGCGCGCAAGGCAGATCAAAATTTTGATTTTACAAAAGGGTGTGAGAGATTCTATCAATTCGTCATTGATGCGCGGAAGGTCTTGCGACATCAGTTGAAGTAGGCAGGTTTCATAGCTTGCGTGGGGCGGGTAGGATTGAAACACGTCGGCGTTCAAGGGAAAGTCTTTGCCGGTTAAAATAGACACTTCTAAAAGATCATAAAGCACCCAGCGAACGATTTCTGGAAAGTCTTTGTGAGTGCGTGAAAATTCCACCCATCGATTTGAAAATTGAATTTTGTCTAACAGGCAATATTCAGCCAAAACCTGAGCGTGTGTCCTTTCCCAATTGATCAGAATTTGTTTCGAATCGGAATTGGGCGAGATCAGGAGTTGATAGTTTTTGCGAAGTTCGGTGCTCATACCGAAGTAGGTGAGAACACGAGTCAGATGCGCTTGCGTGCGCTCGCGCCAAATGGCACCGACGCCGGGCAACTCAAGGGCTGACCTCAGCAGATCTAGAGCCGGCGCGATCTCACCCTTTTCTTCTAAAAAGCCAGCGACGGTGATCGCCGCGCGAACCCAGGTTTCATTTTCGATCACGAGATGTTGTTTGAGAAGTGTTGCGTGAACGTGGTCGACTAAATTCATCCAAGCTAGGTGTTGATGTGTATTGAAATAGCAAAGAAGCAAGTCCGCCGTGAGCAGCACGTGCGAGCCAAAATCTGAAATCGTTTGCTCCAAAATTTTGGTGGCACTGACATAGTCTCCTTGAGCAAATTCAATTTTGGCCAAGAGGTGCTGTTTTTTTCGATTCATCCAAGTCTCAGAGGTTTGAACTTGAGTCAGTTTTTCTTTGGACTCCTTCAATGCGCCCGAAAAAATCAGGGTTTCAATTTGGTGGAGAGATTGAGCTAGATTCATCGCTAACCTCCACCGGCCGGGGCTGACCCACCGCCCACTTTTGGGCCCCGAGGGCCAAAGCGTCCGCTGGCTCGTCCCGATTTTAGAAAGTTTGGTGTGGTGAAAAATCGGCACAAAGAATTTTTGGTTTTTTTGCTCTCAACAACAAATTTAGAAATGATTTCAGCCAACGACAATTCTGGCGAATCGACATCTCCTGTCCGCGCCCATCGGGCCATGTTTTTTTGAAAGTCGATAATGTCTTCGAGCAAATTAATCTTCCCCTGCGCCAAGTCATTAGCTAGTGAAGACCGCGACTTCGATTGGTTGTAAAGTTCCATTTCTGCTGTCAGTTGACGTGCAGGGAGGGAGCAGATGTCGATGGGCTCCAGTCCGAGTGCCGCCAGAGCATAATTTTCGGCCCTGATTGAAGCCAGAAATTCAGTGAAGGCTTCGTCTTCGTAGGAGATCAGAGCATCCGCAGATGGAAACCGTTTTTTTAGCCATTGCATGAGATCGGCAGAACCTTCCTCTACTATTCGTGAAGTTGGCATTAGGGCGTCCAGAGAGATCGCGAGTTCATGCAAATAACTTAGGAGGAGATCAGTGGTGTCTGGCAAAGAGGCCGGATTTATAAAAATAAGAGTCAGCCCGTTGATGTCTGACCAAGATTTAAATTTAAATTTGGAATCGTTATAAAACACAATTTTTATCTGGCGAGGAATCGGATAGCTCACCTGATTTTTGGCTACATCAATTCCACACTCATGCGGAGCTTTCAAACCGATTTTAGGAGGAAGAGCCATTTGGAGAAACCGAGCGGACACTCCCAGAAAACTTGCGAAATTTTCGAGGTTGGAAAAATTGAGCTGACAAAGTGAGAGCAATGGTTTTTTTGAAGTGTTGGATTCAAGCGCTAGGCGCTCAGTCTTGTGCAAGGCGCCCACTGCGAGCAGCTGTTTGATTTTTTCGACTTTTTCTGCGGCCGACGGATTGGCTAGACTAGGATCTTTCATCTTGGCGGGAAGGTCCGTTGCACTTAAAGACTCAGTTCCAAATAAATTTTGAATTTCGGCGAGGTCTTCGTTTCGCTCGAAGTGGATCTCACTGCTGTTGCTGGCGGGATTGTTAAGCCAAGGCAGATCGGCTGTATCGGCGGCAAGCTGTCTTAATAAGTTTTGCAACAGCTGCGAAAGGTTCAATTCATTTATGGTCGAACCAGCTCCTCGAGCCTTGGGCGTTTCGGCGAAGGCCGAGGTTGCTACAGTCACGGCGAGGACCAGGACCCAAAGGATCCCGTGGTTGATCACCCAGAGGGGGATTGGTCGCGATCGGAGGCTCAGTGAACGCTTAAAAATTTGCTTCATACCAAGGCCCGAAAAAGCAATTTGAAGGCCAAATGTGGAACTTTTGATGGGAAGCTGGGGCTTTTAGATGAAAAGCTGGGGCTTTTGATTTTCTAAGATGTCCAAATTTCTGTGAGGAGCGCCGATTGGGCTTCCGAGCGTCAAAGATTTGATCGAATTTGATCGAAATAGAATCGATCAAATCTTTTTGATGAAATGGCTGTCTTTTAGGTGCGAAGGCGCTTGCCGCAATCGCAGCAAAATAGATTTCGCTCTTTGCGGCGAGTGGCGTGTTTTTCTTCGGAGCAACTTCCTGAAATTGCGCCGTTCACTTTTTCACCGCAATCTGGGCAAAAGCGGATGGGAATGTTGCTACGGCCGTGATTCATATTTCTACATCTAACTTTGTCTGGCATTTGGTTCTCCATGGCCGTTGAAATGGGCCGCTCAGGAGTTTGAACAAAATGCTCAAGAATCTCAAGTCGACATCAGGGTTGATATTCAGGTTAACACAGTTCCTAAGGACTCAATGAAGATTCTTCGGAATTCTGAAAACTCGATTTGCGGTGGGGTTTTGGTGATCGTTTACGACTCACTGGACTTTGAAAGTCTGGCTGCACGATGGACTGAGTCTAAATAGGTTGGGCAATCGTGAAAAATCAGCGAGGTCGTCTGGATTGAAGACGCTGGTGATTTCAAGGTCCAGGCAGTCGGTGTTGGTGATGGCATTCAGGCATTGGCCATAGTCTGAATACGAAAACAAAATTGCGCGCGAAGTCTCGGCTTGCCGGATAGATTCGGCGCTCGAGAAATTTTCTGACAGGTTGAACTCGGTGTGGAAGTCGGCGGTGTCTTTGGCCGAGACCAGACAGTCCGTCAACGGAAATTCTTGGCAGGACTTTAATTTTCGACAACTGTAGTAGATCATCCGAGCAATGGCCGTCGTCATGGGACGAAACATCTCTGGACAGTTCTGATCTTCCGCTGCGCAGGCGTATTCAGGGCTCGGTTGGGCAGGAGTGCCCGTGTCCTGGGTGCCGGGAACCTGGAAGGGATTTCCGGTGTCGGTTCCCAATAGAAGATTGGCATTGCAGCCCAGAAATGAAATCGCAAGAGCGGCTCCAAAAAAAATAGTTTTCATCAGGTGGGCTCCTGCGTTTCGTTTTTTGACAACGTTTTAGTGAGTGGGAAAACCTGGAAATTCACTTGGTAGACCCGCGAGGTTTCAGATTTTGTCGAGGTCACTTTTAAAATCTCTTGGCGCAGCTGAAAAACAAGATTTCTGACGTGGGCAAGCTGGCTTTCGTCCAACGCCAAAGACACGCAAGAGATTTCGCGTTCTTAGGTGGCGTGCCGCTGCAGGCTTTCTTGGGCAAGCCCAATCATGCGTTGGTGAAAGGCCACGATCGAGCTTTTGACTAAGGGATGTGAAGCTCCCACGCTTTGGTGACGGACTTCGTACTTGCCGTTTTCGTTGCGGCGAATGAGTTCTAACTTCTCGAGAGTTTTGAGTGCGACTTCGACTTGTTTCACCGAAATTTTGGGCACCAAGTTTTCAGCGATCCACTGGGGGCATTCGTTGAAGCTGCCAGAGGCAATCATTTCGCGAATGGCAATGTGATACCACTCTGAATAGTAACGATACTGAGACTCAAAAAGTGGATGCGCTTTTTCGAATCCTTTCAGTTTCAAGATCGTTTCGGCCAGTTGAGTTCGAAACTGGAGTGATTTCGTTTGATTGATCTGTACGATGGCCCGGAAGTATTGGGCTTCAGCACCGTGAAGTTTAAAAGTTTGAATGCATTTTTCAACGCTCTGATCGGAAAGATTGCGTTGGCCATCAATAACGAGTTTTAAAAAATTAGGTGAACGAAAGCCAGCCTGCTTTGAAAACCACCGGTATGAAAATACTTTGCCCTCGCGCTGCCGTTGGGCAATGAGAGCTTTCAGCAATTCTCTGTAGTCTTCGAACTGAAAAACATTCAAGGTCATAGTTTCTAGAATACGGCATCTCAAGCGAGAAACAACAGTCTTCAGAATCCAAAACGTATTCGACCAGAATACGCCTCGAGAGGTTCCTGGATGTTGGTCTGGGGAGGCTCGAGCCGTAGACTTTCAGTCTACGCAAATTTGAGATTTTTGGGCGTATACAAAATGTGCTTCTACTTTTTGAGGCGGCTTTTGGCGAACATGAAAATGCACAAAGGGGAAAAGATGAAGCAATCAAAAGTCAAACAAGTAACGATGAGGCCATCAAAAATGAAACAATCAAAAAAAATGGAATGGATTTTAGGCGCAATGATTCTTGCCATCGCAGGATGTAGTCGGACCAATCTCAATCTCAGCGAGGCAGAAATGCCACCTCCCAAGATCGATATGAAGTTGCCAGAATTCAAAACTCAAATGATCAAATTCACAAGTTGCCAAGATGTATTGGACTGGGCTCGCGAGCGGGAAAGAGAAATCGATCTGGAGATGCAAAAATATAGCGACTACAATCAAGGCGCCACGCCAACGGAGAATTCAGTTGCCGCTCCGGCATTATCCACCGAGAGTTACCAAACAAATATTCAAGAAGCCGGTATTGACGAACCGGATGTCTTAAAAGTGGACTCCAACTTTGCCTTCCACAGTCGAGGGAGTCAGGTGGTCGTCATCGACCGCAACTTAAAAAAAGTCAAACAGACCTTAATTCCCGCGTCGGCCCAAAACATTCGCATTCTGAAAATCGAAGAACGGCTGATTCTCCTCTACGATGTGGTGGATGAGAATGGCTCGTTCACCAACTCCTACTCCAATTCCAGTTTAGGACGAACCGGGCTCAGCATCTTTGAACAAAGATCTTCCGACTGGGTTTTGACTTCGACGCAACTCTTGCCGGGGAAATTTTTTCGAGCACGATCGGTGGAGGGTCGATTGATTTTGTTTTCCCAAATCGCTGCAAGTCACAAGGACCTGCCGCGCGCCTTGGTCAGTTTCCAAAATCAATTTCCAGAATCTTGTGGGCAGACCTATCAACCGATTTTGGACGATCTGTTTTCGACAATCACTTTCGCCTACGACGTTTCGTTTCCGTCGGGCAGTTTGAACCTTTCCGCGCACGTGCTGCCGGGCCGAGTGAACGAATTTTATGCCAGCTCATCCGGATTTTATTTTTTGACAAGTGCGCCGCAGTGGTTTTCGTGGGACTCGCGCCATTTGGCAGATACGCTCGGTATTCAAAAATTCAATTTTGACAATGCAGGACTGACGGCGCAGTCGGTGGCTGTGGTGCCAGGGAATATTCGAAACTCCTGGAGCGTCAAGGATTTCGAAGAGGGTCGATTTTTGGCCGTAGCCACCACTTTCAACTTCCAAGGATCGACCGCTAACAAACTGTTTGTTTTAGACACCTCGCAAGCGCAGATGACCTTGCATGGCCAGTCTGAAGCCTTTGGATTGCACGAAGACTTGCGAGCGGTGCGTTTTGTTGGAAAGTCTATGTATGCTGTGACTTTCAAAAAAACAGATCCCCTGTTTCACTTTGATATCACAGATTTGGCTCATCCGATTTTGATTTCGGAGTTGAAAGTGCCAGGATTTTCGGCTTATTTGCATCCGATCGGTGAAAATCAGATCCTGGGTTTGGGTTACGATGCTATCGATAAGGGCAGTTTCGCTTGGTGGCAAGGACTCAAACTTTCGATTTTTGAAAATCACCAAAACGAGGACCTCAGGGAGGCGGATCATAAAATTTTTGGCTCACGGGGAAGCTACACGCCGGTGGTCGATGATCACACGGCCTTTCAATGGATGCCGCAAGAGAGACTCGTCAGTTTTCCCACTCTTCAAACAGAAGACTCAGGAAGTGAATCTGTGGCGGGTGCAGTGATCAGCAGCGGATTGCAAGTCGTGAGGGTCGCTGCCGATGGGAGTTTGACGCCGGTGGAGCTTGTTTCTCATCGCAGCTGGATATCGCCGGGGTGCTGGAACCAAATGGCCAAGCAGTCCATTTGGTGGCAAATGTCTTTGGGCAGCTGGGGCAGCTCACTGCCGAAGCCGTTTCAATATTACGATGTCGAACGACTTATGAAAGATACAGATGGTTCGTTCTGGAGTTTCTCGCGCTACGGTTTTCGTCGACACGAGCCAAACTCTTTGACTGTCCTCTCTGCAGAGCCCTACGACCCATTGATTGATATCTGTGGACCTGCAGCTCCGTTTCCCACCGAGATGTGATCTACTTTGCTCCAAACAGTGTGTTGATTTGCTCGGCGGTAAGGGTTTCAAATTTCGCCGAGTGAATCGCAGAATTTATCTCACGCAAGCGATCAATGTCTGGAGTGAAATCCCAGAGCCACTCGTGCACTAATAAAAACGAAGCCTGCTGAGGGAAATCCCTCAGTAAAATAGGTAAAACTCGAGCGTCATAGATATAAAGAATCGATTCATCATCTTTGACCCTAACGATCGAACGACGCACACGAAACGTGGGATCCTCTTGAATTTCGCGAGGACAATTTGCCGGTAACGCTCCCAAATAATCCTCTGAAAGCTCTGGACCCACATACTTCCAATCGAAAAAAGACCAGGATCGCTTGGGAACGGGCACTCCCGGCACTGGGTTTTGTAAGCCCGCGACGAAATCCGCAAAAGAGTGGGCCAGATGAGAATTTCCCTTTGCTAAAATCTTGCTGATTCTCAGAACTGATTCATCCCAACTGGGCACGGGAGCGAAGTTTGCTGTAGGGTGCCTTTGGCGGGCAATGACGTAGTCGAGAGAATAGAGAGACGCAACTGGAAAAGCGGCGGGCGAGGCAAAGCAGCGAATCACATCGCCCCCGTTGCTCACCGATCCCCCATAGGCCAGGGCGAGCGAACTGATCCCGAAGGCGAGACTGGCACTGATCCATCGAATTAAAATGGGGCCATTTATTTGGCCAACTGTGGTCTTCATGAAGAAAGTCCTTTTGATTTCGGGTTTGAAGTTCCGGTGGGATGATCCACCCGAAACATTTGCATATTGAATTGATAGACGCTGCCGGATTTGGATTTGCCAAATTGCTTTTCAAAGCGCCGTTGAAAACGGACTAAGGCGGCTTTGGCTTCGATGATTTTCTTTTCGTCAAAGCTGAGAGTCAGAGATTCAAAATGGCGTGTCTCAATTGGTTGACGATCTAAGGCTTCGGCTCCTTTTTCTAAAATTTGGCGATGATATTTACGGATGGCCTCGGACGAAATTTCTTTAATACGGTAACTCTGGATAGCCTTGGCAAAAAAACCATTCTTTATTTTCAAAAGTTCCAAGCGCTGCAATCGGCTGACGGCGAGACTCACTTCCAAAGAGCTGGCTTGAAGACGGCCTTCGATGTCGGAGAGAGTTGATATTTTGTGGGCGTCGACCAGCTCCAAAATCGCAAAGTGCAATGGGTCGGCGATGAGATTGAAATGATCCAATTCTAAATAATAAGTTTCGTCGGACCTGGGCGCGCGCGCCCCATTTGCGGAACCATCAGAGGCATGGGCTTCCAGCAGACGCTCATTCACGGATTTTAAAAAATAAGTGACTTTACTTCCAGTCCACGACAAACGAGCCGAAATTTTGAAAGCCCGTTGTTGGCTCAAAAGTCGTTTGCGATGAAAGATCAGACTCAGAAAGCCCGGGGAAACTTCGATGTCTCTGGCAAACGCTCGTTCAGAGTATTCAGGTCGGCGTTGGCGTCGTTCGATCAACTCTTGTTTCAACATTTCGACGTAATCGTTTTCCATTATACCCACTCAATGCCCTAATTTTTCAATGCCGTCTAACAAACAAATTGCTTACCACCAGTAAAGGTATTGTTTACAGAGTCCCAATTCTTGCGACCAGGGGCGACTTTGCCGATTCCCTCAGGTTGAATTTTTGAACAAAGCCGGGTAGAAGTGGAGCAGAAATGAGGTGCAAATGAAATCTTTAAAGCCAATTTTTGCCGTGTCAATTCAGCCAACTTTAATGGCTCTGGTTCTGAGCTTTCCGTTGGTGACAGCGGCTGCCGTGCCCAAAGCCACATGTCGAATGTGGATGGTTAAAAACGGTGTAAAAATTGAAGACAATCGCACAGAGATCAAACCGAGTTTAGATGGTAAATCTTTTTACTCTCTCACCTGGGCGAATCACACAGCGCACATTCGCTTTGCTAACGACTTTTTGTCTGCTGAGGATCGTTCGTATTTTGAGGGTTTGGTGAAAAACTACACGATGATTGTCAAAAAAGAACAAGAGCTGGTGCACCCTAACGCTAAGGGTGAGTACATTGTGCAAATGGACAATGTGGCCGATGTGCTGGAGCAGCCTCGCGGCAGTGAGTCTGAGGACTTTGACTCCATCGGTCTGACCTGCACAGTGCAACACTGATTCATTGTCCGAAGTATCTGAACGCCGCTGATGGCCAATGGTTGGATGGTCGACCAGGTTCCCTCTAGAATCTGGGGTAGGAGATCTGGCCTAGGAGACGCGACGTGAAAATATTGATTGCCGAAGATGATGTGGAGACCGGCGAGTTCATAGTGCAGGGCCTGCAAGAGCAGGGTCACGTGGTTGATCTTGCGCAGGACGGAGTTTCAGCTTTGGACCTCGCCCGCCATGGAATGTATGAAGTCATCGTGCTCGATCGCATGTTGCCCCAGTTAGATGGTCTCAGTTTGTTGAAGTCATTGAGGCAGTCGAATGTTCAAACGCCCGTCATGTTTTTAACAGCGATGGGTGGTATTGCTGATCGAGTGGACGGGTTGGAGAGCGGTGGCGATGACTATTTGGTCAAGCCATTTGCATTCTCTGAATTTCACGCCCGCATTTGTTCTCTGGGTCGACGGCCACCGTTGGGCGAACCAGCCATGAAACTCAAAGTTGCCGATCTCGAACTCGATCAAATTTCGCGAAGTGTTCGGCGCGCCGGGAAGGTCATTGATCTTCAACCCACAGAATACCGGTTGTTAGAGCACCTCATGAAAAATGTCGATCGCATCGTCACCCGATCGATGTTGCTCGAATCTGTTTGGCAATTCAATTTCGATCCCAAGACCAACATCGTCGAAACTCATGTCAGCCGTTTGCGAGCCAAAGTGGATCGAGGTTTCGAAAAAGAACTGATTCTGACTGTGCGAGGATCTGGATACAAAATGCTCAGTTGACCAGGTTGAGGAATCAGGTATTTGAAAGTCAATGCGAAATGCCCACGGGTTGTCGACACCCATCAAAATGACTTTATTGTACGCCATCTTCTTTTGCCTTTCGGTCATTGTGTTGGGCGGAATTGTATTTGTTGGAATTCGCAACTCCCTCGAAAGTCAACTCAAAGCCCACATGGAGCGCAATTCTGGGGAGCTATTGGGCGAATATCGTCAAGAGGGCCTGGCAGAGCTCCGCCATGCCATTCACGAACGTCTGGTTGAGAACCTGCCCAGCCGCCTATGGTACAGTCTGCGAGGGCCCAACGGGAAAGTTGAATTTGATCCTTTACCCGGTTTTCCTGAATCAGGCTGGCACACCTTAGAAGCTCCCGAGGAGCTTCTGGTTTTTTCAACTCAATTAGAAGATGGATATACGTTTGCAATCACTTCTCCGTTGAACGAAATTCGCGAAGCCGAACGGGCAGTGAGCAACACTTTCACTGCAGCTGTCCTGCTGATACTTTTTTTTGGAATGGCGGGTGGGTATGTCTTTACCCGGCAATTTTTGGCGAAGTTGGATCGACTTCGAAAAGCGGCCGACACCATTGGTAACGGAGATCTTCGCCATCGAATTCCCTTGAACGGAAGCGGCGATGACTTTGACCAACTCGCGAACATCATCAACACGATGTTGGGTCGAATCGAGAGTTTATTGTTGGAAGTGCAACAGGTGTCGACGAACATCGCCCACGATTTGCGAACTCCGCTGGGCCGAATTCGCCAAAAGTTAGAGACGTTGGCGCGCTCGCCGCAGACGGAAGCTCCGACACGTGAAGTGATCGAGTCCGTTATTTCTCTCCTGGACGACACACTCGCTACATTTTCAGCGCTTTTACGAATTGCTGAATTGAAATCGGGAGCTCGACGTTCGGGATTTGTCGACGTGAATCTCACTCTGATTCTCGAAAATTTAGTGACGGCCTATAGTGCGAGTGCGGAAGAGTCTGGTCGCAAGTTGATTTTGCAAGTGGACCGTCGATTGATGATGTTGGGCGATCGAGCGCTGTTAACGCAGCTGTTTGCCAATCTGATTGAGAATTCACTTTTGCACACGCCGGTCGGTACCGAGATCACGTTGCTGGCCTGTCGGGTTGGTCGCTATCTAGAGGTCACGGTGCAAGACAACGGCCCCGGAGTGCCTGCCAAGGAGTTGTCGCAAATTCTCAAGCCTTTTTACAAGTTGAACCGCAGTCGAACGGACTCGACCGGGGGACTAGGATTGAGTTTGGTGGCGGCAATTGCTAAAATTCACGACGCGAAGTTGTTGCTCTCCGATGCTCAGCCAGGTTTGCGTGTGGTGACGGTTTTTCGCGGGCGCGAAAGGTCTCGTGAAAAATCTAAAGATCGGTCAACGCGGTTTCGCCGTCAGGCCATATTTTCTTTTGAGAGTTTCACTGGGTATGATCAAGAAGCACGCCCAGGCCGCCCCGAGCGAAAGGCCCGCGGTGACATCGCTGGGAAAATGAACTCCCACATAGACCCGTGAAAAACTGACGAGCAAAGCAATGCAAAGGCACATCAAGAAGAGAACCGATTTGGCTCGGTGTGAGGGATAGTGTCTCGCCGTCAGAAAAAATAAAGTGCCATAGATGGCTGCTGTCGCCAGTGAATGTCCGCTCGGAAACGACAGTCCATCCACGTCAACCAGGCGGGGAATCAATGTGGGACGTTCGCGACCCACGATGTTTTTTACCACTCGAATCAACACCCATGCCCCGATACTGGCGCACAACATGTGCGCTGCTGAAAGGCGGTCGCGGCCCAACCAAAATAAAACAGTGGCCACGGTCGTGAGCAAGCTCATCACGGTGAGTGAGCCCAGGGCCGTCAATTGAATGAATATTTCATTCAATCCAGGTGTTCGCAACTTTGCCAAACTCAGCATCAATTCATTGTCGAGGCTATACAGAGCTTCGCTTGTTGCATTGGTTTTCAACGTAAAAACAATCAGGGCAAAGACCAGAAGCGTCAGTGCAATGGGCAGGTAGGGAAATAATTTGAAGCGCCAAGGGGGTTGTCTTTCGCTCGCGGCGGTGGATTTTTTTTTCATTCGTCCAGTATGTTCAGAAAATCGAACAGTGTCAAAACGCTTGCTTTGCTTCTTCTCGGGTTTTGAAGCTCCTGAGATAGACCAGTCCTGTCTTTTAGCGACCGTTTGGCGGAATACTAGTATACAGAATAAGCCTCGCTAAAAGATTCTCCACCAGATGGCGTATTTTATAGAGGTCAGAGTCAAGCTCGGGATTGGGCTTCCATGCTGATGGCTGGGGAGTAAAAAAAAGCCCTCCGGTGGAGGGCTTTGGGTTCGAATAGAAATTTGTGAACTGAAAGCTGAACTTGAACTTTGAGTTTACAGTCCGCCAACTTGGTTGCTGATCCAGTCAGTGACGGCAGTCACGTCTGTGTAAACTCCGTATCGGTTAGGTCGCGCGCAACCTTCGCCAAAGCTAACTGTACCGAGGAGCAAAAATTTGCCGTCGGCTTTTTTCATAAATACGGGACCGCCGCTGTCGCCTTGGCAAGAGTCTTTTCCACCTTGCGCAAATCCGGCGCACAACATGCGATCAGTGATGTTTCCGTACGCTTGTTGGCAAGTGTTTGAGTTGACTAAGGGGACATCCACTTTGTTCAAAATGTCTGGCAAAGTCCATCCAGATTCAGAAGTCAAACCCCAGCCGGCTGTCGTCACCATGATAGAATCATTAGCCGGAATTGAAATTCTTTGTGTGTTCACTTCGATCGGAGTTTTTGTTGAATTGCCGCTCAACTGAACGAGAGCGTAGTCGTAGTCCATCGTGTTTTCGTCATAGTTTGGATGAACAATCACGCGCGTGACTTGAAACTCTTCGGCCCGGCTTAAATTGCGTTGATCATGAAGACCGACGTAGGCTTTGAAACCTCCGCCCATGCAATGAGCTCCGGTCAAAATCCAATTGGGTTTGATCAACGAGGCGCCACAAAAGTGACCGTTATAACCTTGATGCAATGAAACCATAAATGGAAATTCACCACTAGTGGCTTGAACTCCGCCGACGATGAAGGGGTGAAATGATTTGATCATTGGTGCGGCTTGGGTGCTGAGGGCGACCATCGACACGGCCAGTGACAACAAAGTAGTTTTGAAACGCATGAAATCCTCCTTGGCTTCTTGGGCAATCTTCTGCTGGTTTTGTTTTGGAACTGGACTAAGGTTTTGCCGAAAAGATCGGGGAGGGAAGTGGAAATCATATTGGCGCGGTGGTCCCAAAGCAGAACTGGACCAAGGTCTAGTGCAAAGAGAATGAAATCAGAGGCTTTGGCTCAGGCCGCAGAGCTGGTTTTCGTCTTTTCAACGGGTTTTGCCCAAAATGGAAGCAGAAATTGAAAGCTCGTGCCCTGATTGGGCCGATTTTTCAAGTGAATGGTGCCGCCCAGTTGCTCAAGCTCCTCTTGGACCGCTGAAAGTCCAACGCCGCGTCCTGAGATTTGGGTGGCAGCCTCTTTGGTTGAAAATCCGTCGGAAAATAGAACGTGGACCAGTCGAGAGTCGCTTAAACTTTGTTCAGGTGCCAACAGTCCCAGTCGCTTCGCTTTGACTTCAACCGCAGTCACGTTGATGCCTCGTCCATCGTCGGTGATTTCAATACTCAGTTGGCCGTGACGGTCGACGTGACAGCTAAAGCGGATCTGAGCGCTTGGATTTTTGCCGGCGGCCTTTCGCTCTTCGGGAAGTTCGATGCCGTGATCAACGGCATTACGAACAATGTGAATCAAGCTCAGCAAAAATGGGCGATAGCGATTGAGGGGCACTCGGATCTCTGAACCCTCCCATTGAATGGGCAAAAGGACTTTGGCTTGGCGGGCGGCCAAATCGCGACAGAGTGTTTCATAAGGCAAAAGAATCTTATGAATAGAAGTCGTTTCGAAAAAACTTTCCAGATGATTGAGCACAGAATCTGTGGCACCCAGATTTCGTAGGTCGTTGATGACGTTATTCACTTCAGTTCGTTGCAACATGAAGTCGGCCCACTAAGATTCGCGATTTGCGCAGATCTTCGGTCCATGCACCCAGCTCTTGCTGAGTTCTAAAATCCGCGGGCATGAAATAATCGATGAGCTGGGCGGTCCTTCGGAGCACATATTTCATAGTCTCTTGTCGGTGCAATGGTCGATTTTCTGTTGAAGTTTTTTCTGCTCCCATCGCCTCCATTGATTTCAAACTGGAGTATCAAATTGAGAAATTTCGCGTTAGACTGTCTTGTCGGGAGATCAATGATGAAAAAGGCTTTGAGCATTTTGTTAACGGCGTGTTGCGGAGTGATTGGTTATGGCTTTTATAAAATCAACCACGAGGATGTATTGACCGGATTCTTTCTGGCATTTGGCCTCACTGGCATCGTATTGAGCATTCTGCGACAAAAATCAGCTCCTGTTTCTCCGGAATCCTCCTCTGATCCTGAAATCCGTTAAAGCTGGCCGACATGTTTGCCTGCCATGTCTTCCCCGCAATTTCATACGAATTTCATACGCATTTCACATTGTGTGAAATGGCAAATGACGAGGAGTAAGGATGAGACTGTTCAGGGACAGGGCTTTGCTGTTTGCAGAGGCTGTTCTTGAATTTCATTTGCCTTTCTTCGTCACTC
>CALCCV010000574.1 GCA_937900305.1 uncultured Pseudobdellovibrionaceae bacterium
CAACAAAGCGGCCCGGCTCTAATCCCAGCTGGTGGAAAGCTGGGGGTCACGTCACCTATGGCCCAGTTCATCGATCCGAAGTCAGGTGAAGTCTTGTCATTGCCGCTCCAATCGGAGACAAGTGGTCTCAACTTTGGTGACGCGAAAATGACCCACATCTCATACAAAAAAGAATTTTCAGATATTCGACAAGTTACATCGTTGAGACTCCTTGTTGATTTCGCGCGCGAACACGACATTCCAGCCCTCGAAATCCTGAAAGGAACGGAATTAGATCTGGATGATATTGAAGACCCATATTGCGAAATTCAGGTCTGGCAAGAACTCCGAGCAATTCAAAACTTGCTGGAGATAGACGATGATCCTGCCAACGGCGTGATTTTGGGAATGCGCCAACACCTGACCTGTTATGGAACACTAGGTTTCGCCATGATGGCTAGCCGCACGCTGGAACAAGCGCTAACGATTGGCGCCAAATTCTACAAGATATCTTTGTGGATCAACGAAGTTTCCGTTGTCCGAGATCCTGACACCATCAAATTCGTGATTCTTGGGCACAAGCTGCCACCATTCAGTCAACACTTTCTAGCTACAAGAGGCATGGCTGCCCTGGTTACCTGGGTCCAAGAGTTAACCAATTCCGAAGTATATCCATGCCAAACTTCATTCAAGAACGATAGACCGGACAATATGGATGAGGTTGGAAAGGCGTTTGGAACAGAAACGCTATTTGGGCAGAAAAACTATTCAATTTCATTCAATCGCAGCTTGTTTCGTATGCAATTGAAATTCGATGACCGTTGGTCACGCATGAGATTAGAGGACAAGCTGAGCAACACCCTTGAAAGGCGCCACTCAAGTACAAAAAACAGAGTCAAGGAAATGCTTCTGCAGATGTCAAATGAAAAGCTGTCCACTGAGCCAGAAATTTGTCGAGCTTTAGGGTGCTCAATGAGTACTCTGAGGCGTCGTTTGCATACAGAAGAAACAAATTTTCGACAAATCCAGTCCGAAGTTATTTTTGAACGTGCTTGCCAGCTCTTATTATCATCAACCATGACATTAGAGCAGATCGCTTACACGCTTGGATACTCTGAAGCAGGTAGTTTTTGTCGAGCTTTTAAACGGGTCGGTGGAATGGCACCCGGTCGTTGGCGCAAAGCGAATACATCCTAGCGATTCCACTGCTCAAGCTACAACCTACTCGGCAGGGCGCTTCGACCTCGACTTTTGGTTCTCATGTTCGTTCCTTCGTCACTACGACGAGAACCAAAACCCTCCTAAACTTCAACCGCTAATCTGTCTCATGAACGCTGACGGGGAACAGTCGCAGCTCTCATAAGCCTCTCTGTTGCGCCATCGCGTGATTTCATACTCGGCCGCGCCGTCAAAATAATCGAACACTGGAAATGGAATTCGACGCTGGGCGAGACGATGAAAATCAGTCACATTGTGACAGCCTGGAATATTCATCTGCGTCACTCCAAATCTAGGAGTTTTTGATGATCTTTTTGGATCGTCTTCTTATCAATCTTACCGGACGCGATACGAACCAATGGCTCGGTTGTGACCCGGATGTGCTTTGGGATTTTGAAACCGGCAATCTTGAGCTTCAGATTTGATCTTATGGCGTCGACGTCTACTTCCCGATCAACATATATTGTCGCCGCAACATCCTCGCCCAGCCTTTGGTCGGCTACGCCGTAAACGCTGACCTCAATAATTGCCGGATCGTTTAACATTGCCGATTCCACCTCGGCGCAACCGATATTTTCACCACCCCGAATGATGATCTGTTTCAACCGATCTACGATGTAGAGATATCCATCTTCGTCGAGATAAGCGATATCTCCCGTCCTGAACCAACCACCTTCCAGAAAATCGCCGCTCGAATCTGGTCGGTCCCAATATTTGTGAATCACCGAGGTTCCTCGAACAAGCAATTCTCCGCGCTCTCCGGCCTTTACAAAGTTATCGTCGCTGTCAACAATTCCGAGCTCAAGAACCGCGCTCACCCTGCCCGAACTGGATGGTCGCATTAGATATTCTTCGCCACCGATCGACGTGCCGATCGAGTTGGTTTCAGTCATCCCCCATCCGGTGTACGGCTTTGCATTCTTGAATGTCTCGTCAATGCCCTTCACTTGAGATTCAGCGCGCGCCGATCCGCCGCCACCCACGGCGAGCAAGCTGCTCACATCTTTATCCTGCTTTTGCGCCGCCAGCATAAGGTCTCCCGTCATTGCGGGCGTTCCAACAAAGCTGACAATTTTTTCTGCCTCAACCAACTCGACAGCGACATTCGGGTCCCATTTGTACATCGCAACAGTCTTCCGCTTTCTGCGGAAACTGGTCAGCAATACAGCAAGAAGTCCGTTGACGTGAAAAAGCGGCATGCCAAGCAAGGCTGCGTCCGGATAATGCGGCTTCGATTGCCCTTTGGGCGCGCCACCGTGGATTGTTGCCAAAACTGCCAGATCAAGCTCCCAGGACAAGAGCGCCGCAATGATGTTGCGGTGCGTCGAGACGGACCCTTTGGGGTGGCCAGTCGATCCCGATGTAAACAAGATGACCGCATCATCATCGGGTTCGATTTGGATATCGGGAAGCTCGCCGTGCTGACGCAGAAGCTGATCGATGGGTGTGGCACGGTCACATGGCTCTGAACGGACCGAAATAAGAGTCAGAAAATCAAGACCACTTTGGAGTTTGACTCTGTCAAGCCGTTCCTGGTCGACTATGGCCACCTTTGCCCCGATATGCCTAATGCCATACTCAAGCTCGTCCGATTCCCACCATGCATTGAGCCCCGCGACGATCCCTCCGATAGAAGTTATCGCCGCAAATGCGAGCGCCCATTCAGGGTAGTTGCGAAGGCCAATTGCGACCCGGTCGCCAGGTTTGACTCCATAGTCATCGATCAGGCGTCTGCCCAGATTTGACGCACGCTGATAGAATTCCTCAAACGTGTAGCGCTCATCATTATAGACAAAAAATGTCTTCTCGCAGCGCGCTTCGCTAATCAGCTGTCTGAGCGAGGTGGGTGCGTTTACGAACCACTTTACCTCGTTTCCATTCACACAGACATTTTGCAGTTCATACTTTCTTCCGGGTGCCGTAAGTTTTGCAATAGCTCTTGCCCTATCCACGATCCCAACCTTTCTAATCCTTCGCTGCAACTTTTGCTCAAATCGGCACAAGACTAGTGTGCCTGCCCGAGCATCGGCCCCATGCTACTCACCTGGAAGAAAAGCCATTGC
>CALCCV010000575.1 GCA_937900305.1 uncultured Pseudobdellovibrionaceae bacterium
CTTTGTAGGGATTGAATTCGCGAACGGCATGCATCAGACCCACGTTGCCCTCTTGCACGAGATCAATCATCTTTGCGCCAAAACGGGAGTATTCTGCGGCCACTTTCAGGACAAAGCGTAAATTGGCTTTCACTAAATCCTGCGCAATGGATGGATCTTTTGACTCAAAATATTTTCGAGCGAGAACTTGCTCCTGTTCGCGGGTCAGCAGGGGATACTTGCGAACTTCCGCCAGATACATAGTGAGGGGATCTGAGCTGACCAGCCCGCGACTTTCGACCACCGGGAGCGAAGAGTTTGTGGATTTCGTTGCCGTCTTCCCGCGCACGGTGGTCTTGCGAGTCACATCTTTGCGAGCGATTTTCGCAGGCTTTAACAAAGAAGAAGGCTCTTCAGTAGCGACTGTGCGGGCCCACTCTTCGAGTTCTGGCGTTTCCTCACTTTCGAGTTTGAAAAGCTCATTGTCGTCTGGGCCGACGGCAATGGGCAAGATGGTCTCGTCGACGATTTCGGGTGAAATGACCTCGGTTTGCCCAGGAGGTGCCTCAACAATTTCACATTCAACGGCCTTGGCTTTGGCCGATGCCTTTGTGTTGCCGGTCTCCTTTTTTTTCTTGAGGCCCGGCCTGACTTTGGTGGGAGGTGTGTCTGCAGCTATTTTTTTGCGGAGCGACTTCGCCATCTATTGCGACTCGATTCAGTGAGCTTTAACTCAAGTGCTTGGCCAGTTTCCTGGTCAGAGTCTCTTGAATTTTGCCTTTGAGTGGCAACAGCAAAAGAGGAATGTCGAGCAGCACGGAAACTTTTGATCCTTCGGTGATCGGCTCAACTTTGAAATCACCCTTGAATTGGCTGCCCTTCACGTGGCAGGTCCGATTGGCTTCGTTGAAATCACATTTAAGGGATGCGTCAAACTTTCTAATTTCTTCGGGATTGTTGAGAAATTCTTTGATCGTGCTGAAGACCTGATCTGGAGCATGCTTTGAAATGTGATCAAACGAGATTTTAGGCATACATCTTCTTAACAACGGAGATCTTTTAAGTCATCCGAATTGTCTCCGAATTCTCTTCGAATTTGCCTCTGAAAGCTCATCAATTTGTGGATAGCCAAACATTTTCAGGCTTTTCCTCACACCAAATTGCGGGTAGGTTGCCCGCCTATCCCTTTGACCGGCAGCGCCTCGCTTGAGAAGCTGTGGCATAATAGCAAAGTTTGT
>CALCCV010000576.1 GCA_937900305.1 uncultured Pseudobdellovibrionaceae bacterium
ACAAAAAAAGCAGCTCCTAAAAAGGCCGCTCCGAAAGCGGCTGCGAAGCCAGCAACCAAAAAAGAAACTACAAAAAAAGCAGCGGGAGCCGCAGCTGGCATGGGCGCCATCGATTCTGACTCTGAAAAAGTTGTTTCTGGAGGTTTGAATATCGAAGAAGAAGCTGTTGAAGCTTCTGACGACGATTGGTCTGAAGACGAAGACTCTTTTGACGACCTAGAAAGCACTGACGACGAAGAAGAAGATCTGTCAGACGACATGGACGACGACACAGATGACGAAGAAGCCGGCGATGACGCCGACGACGAAGACATGGACGACGGAGAAGAAGGCTACTTCTGATTCGACAAAAAATGTGAACGTTTTGTTCAAACTGTTTTCACGTGAGCTCGGCGATCGTCGCGCTCGCGGATGAAGGCCTTCTGAAGTTTTATCGCTCTAACATTTTTGGCGTCGGATTGAGTTCCCCACCAAACTGTTTTTCCAACTCGTTGAAAAACGCTTCAAATTCAGATTTTTGAGTTTCGTACAGCTCTCTCCACTCCGGCAAGATTTCGACTTCCCATTGAGTGTGAGTTCCATCTTCGCCCAAAACCCCACGATCACGCTCAGGGTTCAAAACCTTGCGATGAAATGTATCGATCACAAAAAAACCGATTTTCACACCCTTCCGCCAAACGAGGTCAAATCCATACCGTTCATTGTCAATGCGAACAACGGGCTCGATGGGAAGTTTGTTCGCATTGGCCACGCCGAGGTGCTCTAGCAGCTTTCTCATCGCTTCAAGTTCAAATTTAGAATCGTGATTCGGTAAATTTGCCTGAAACTCTTGTCGGTGGGTAAACAGACCACCTTGCACCTTTTCGGTTTTTTTAACAAAGATGGCCGCCGCGGGACTCTCTAAAGATTGTCCCACAGGATGCCATTCCTTTTTCCTCAAAGCCAAGTCTGCATTCACAAGTGCTAAATCGCTCGTATCAAAATAGGTGGCGACCTCTTTCTGGAAAGAAACGATATAATCTTGCGAAATCCGGTCGTTCTCGGTTCCCAAAGCCAAAATCGATGAAACTTCGGTTGTAAACCTTTTGAAACCCTCATCGCCAGCTAGATCGGTAGATCTCGATTCCAGCAAATCATCAGAATGAAAATGACTATTTATATCGCCCAAAGGACGAACACTTAAGGAGGTCCGCCCTGACTGGCGCTCATGATAAAATTTATCGAGAATCAGTCGAACGACTGTTTCCACATTGTTTACATTGACGGTTTGACCGCTATGGGATCCTCGCATTGGGAGTTTAAAAAATATCTCTTTTGGCAGACGCAGCCGTATTCGACGTTCAAATTCGTCCTGCTGGGTGACTCGTACATGTTGCCCAGCCACCTCGAGCGAAATTTCTTTTTTTGCGAACTTCTCACTGACAATCCTTTCGAGGATGGCCTTAACTACTCTTTGTTCCGCAAGTGATACCCGATCAAAATCAAAAGAACCCCCGTCGTAAACGTCTCTAGCCTCTTTTGCTAACGTCGGGTCGCTTGAGTTCTGCATAGCCTCGATCCGCTCTCGAATTTGAATTTGCAAGAGCACAGCCTGCGCCGAAATATCAGTCATCTTTTTTAAGGAACCCAGCAGCAAATGAAATTTCAACAAACTCTGCGGAGAAAGAGTTTCCACCAACTTTAAAAAACGCTGCTGAATCAGCTGCAATACCTGACGACGCCGCTCTGCAAATCCATCGCGAAACTCATCGCTTTGGATTTGATGATTCAGCAAAGATTGCAGCCGCTCGAAACTCTCGCCACGAATCTCAGGATTTAAGAAAAATGTCTCAATGAACGGAAAAAAATCGTTGTGCTCACCATTTTTTCGATTGTTCTGATCCCAGGCCAGCTGGTCGGCGCGGGCCAGCACCCCAACGATGGCCGCCTGATCCGCACTCGACAGAGCCGCATTCATTTCTTGAATCAGCTGCAAAGTCTGAATGGAGACCTTCTTACCAAATAGTTTTTCACAACTGAGGGGCGAGGTCATTCCACTGACACCAAACACCAACAAGCAGCCTGCAAGAATGAGCAACGGACGTAAAAACGCTAGACGCTTGTAAAGTTGCTTTTCAGCCATTAAAATCTCCTCCGTTCGGGCACTCGCCGGAGCCATTCGAACTCTCCGGCTCAGATCCGTCCTAGAAAGAGATGCAGTCTTAATGCCGAACCCAAGAAAACCACTGGGCGCATAAATAAATAAAAATAAATAAAAAGGACCCCTTGAGGGCCCTCTTTTAAATGGATTTTTTTGCGATTGGGAAATCACTGGGCACAGGGGCCAACCGGCCACTTTCAACTTACGTCGTCGGTGGTTGTGGTTTTGCGTGCACGGCATATTTGTCGAACTCACCGTATTCATGAAGCTTGTTGTACAAAGTCTTGATCGTGATACCCAGACTGTTCGCCGCTTGCGTTTTGTTGCCACCAAAGTGACCCAACGCTTTCAAAATGTAACGCTTTTCGAGTTCGTAGAGCGTTGTACTTGGATCGTACTCCAATGAATTTTGCGTCGGCTCTGGATTGCGAATTTGCTCGGGCAGATCACTCGGCATGATCGTGTGACCTTCGCACAAGATTTGCAATCGCTCGCAAAGATTTTGCAACTCACGAATATTGCCAGGCCACTCGTAAGACAACAGTGACTTCATCGCGTCGTCAGAGATCGCGCGGCCACGATTCAAATACGCGTGTGTGGATTGGCTCAAAAAGTGTTTCACCAGAGGCGCGATGTCCTCTTTGCGACGTCGCAGAGGCGGCGATGAAATCACGATGGTGTTGATGCGGTAATAAAGATCTTCACGAAAACCACCCTTATTCACTTCGGCTTCGAGGTCGCGGTTCGTGGCCGAGATGATACGAATGTCTACCTTGATGGCTTCTTTGCCACCGACGCGGTAAATCTCGCCCTCTTGCAAGAAGCGCAAGAGCTTGGCTTGAATTCCGGGAGTTAATTCACCGATTTCGTCGAGGAACAGAGTTCCACCGCTGGCGGCTTCGGCCAAACCGATTTTGCGGGTGTAAGCTCCAGTGAAAGAGCCTTTCTCGTGACCAAAAAGCTCGCTCTCGAGCAGAGTTTCACGAAGCGCACCGCAATTGATAGCCACGAAGGGCTTCATTTTGCGATTTGATTTTTCGTGCATGGCGCGAGCAATGAGCTCTTTGCCGGTGCCCGACTCGCCCAGGACCAAAACGTTGGCTTGAGACGGAGCCACGCGTTCGATCATTTTCATCAGCTGAGTCATCACATCCGATTGGTAAACAATCGTTCGCTGGTTGGGACTCTCCTTCTCTTTCGTCGGAGTCGTTCCCCACAACACTTGATTCGTGTTTTGGGAGGTCGGTAAGATAGGAGGTGATGAAGATCCCATTTCGTTCATACGTACAGCCTTTCTGTTGTCGCAACGTTCTACAACTGTCTCATACTGCGACACATTCAACGCTGTGAGTTATAACACAGGGTCTGTAAATACTCCTAGGCAAATATTGCATTGCATCACTTTTTTACATTGAGAGGCCGACTTTGCGCCACACAGAATTTCGAGGAATGATAGATAAATTCATGATACAACTTATGAATTTGAAAACTTCTTCACCCCACACAGAGAGGGCTTATCGGTTCGAACTGGAGGCTCTTTTTCGGCATGTTTTACAGACTCCGACCTCCGCGCCCCCACAATTCGACACCGATTTCAGTCCGGAACAGGGTGATCGAGTGCTCTTAAATTGGGCCTTAGGGCATCTGCGCAGCACCGGTGGAACACTGAAGGCCGCGTCGAAAAACCGCCGAGCGGCCGTGATCAAGAGCTTTTTCACCCACCTATATGAAACAAGGCAGACCACGCAAAACCTAAGTCTGCTGATTCCCACCCCCAAGGTCCCACGTCTTTTGCCCAGTTTTTTGGGCGTCGACGAAGCGATTGCTGTGCTCAAAGCCCTCGAATGCGAAAGCCGAAAGAGTCAGGCTACCGATCCGCAGGGAAACTCCTCAACCGCCGTGTCCGTGAGCCACAGCCACTACCTTTTATTTCTCCTGCTCTACACATGCGGACTGCGCGTGTCGGAAGCCTGTGATCTCACTTGGTCGCGCGTTGAATTTTCGGTAGGCCAATTGCGAGTTCGCGGCAAAGGTCAAAAAGAGCGATTGGTGCCCTTGCTCGCGCTGACCAACGCAGGCCTCGAAGAGCAACGCCGGCTTCAAACCAGCGCGTACGGCCCACGAGAGAGCATCTGGGGAGAATCGAAGTTGCACACCCGAGTGGCTTACGATTGGATTCGCCGATCGGGAGTCATCGCAGGTTTGCACAAGCGATTGCATCCCCATGCGCTTCGCCACAGTTACGCGACTCATCTTTTACAAGGTGGAATGAACTTACGGTACTTGCAAACCCTGCTGGGCCACGAATCACTCACCGCGACCGAAAAATACACGCACCTCTCTCTCGAAGATCTGCGCAAGCAATTGAGCGAGCGACATCCCTTGAAGAAAATGGATGTGGGCTAGAGGACACCATTTTTAAATTATTTCATTTTTCAATTTACACCTCATAAGATGTATGTAATAAATACATCTTATGAGGTGTATTTATGAATGAGCTCCGCATTGGCCAATTGCGCAAACAGGTCGGCCTCACGCAGGGAGAGTTGGCAGAGCGTTGCGAGACCACGCAACAGCAGATTGCCAAGATCGAAACCGGGATCGTAGATCCGCGCGTATCTACACTCGAAAGGCTCGCGAAGGCTTTGGGTTGTTCGCCGGCAGAATTATTTTATTCAAAAATCGACTTTCTACGTGATGTAAACGCCGTAGCCGCTCAAGAGAAGATCAATTTCCGGAAAGTTGATTTGCTTCAATTCAATCATCTGTGCGCTGAAAAAAAAGGCGTCCCGTCCTTTCATCCATTTTGGGAAAAAATTGAGATTAAAAATAACAAAGTTACCTTCAAGGAGAAAAAAAAATGAAGCAATTGACGATTCCCTATTTCAATTTACGAGGCAGCGTGATTTTTCCGAAAACTTCGATGGGCCTCTTCATCGGCCGAGAGACCTCTATTCAAGCGTTACAGTTCGCCAAAAATCACAACCGTGGACAAATCCTTGTGATCTCCCAAAAGCGAATGGAAATGAGCGAACCGAAAGGTCTAAAGGACATGCACAAGGTGGGCATTATTTGCAAAATTCTCAACGGAGTTCTGCTTCCCGATCGCACCATGAAGGTGGCCCTCGAGGGTGAAACTCTCTTTCAAATTCAAAAATTATCGACGAAAGATGGAACTGGCTTCGCTCAAGGCTGGGTCCTAAATACCGACAGCAAGATCCAAAAAATTTCTGAGCAAACAAAAGAAGAACTCATTGAGCTCCTCGTCCGCCTCCACCCAGTCTTCGCTCTTCAGAAAAAACAAGACATTCTTGAACACTTAGCAAAAAAGAAAAAATCGACAGACTTTGTCAACTCTTTGCTGAAGCTCTCTTTCAATTCCGAATTTTTGCTGAAAAAGCCAAAGGCAGTGACAGGGGCGCAAAATAATAAATTGCCGACGCCGGCCCAAATGAAAATTTACAATGACAAGGTGACAAAGCAGCTTCAAATCTTGCAAGAACAAAAATTCGCTCGGAGATTGGATCTCATTCGAAATTTAATGAAAGATGAAATCGTGAGAGTCTGCCAAGACCTTTGAGCTTGGTGCTTTTAGCTAGCCTCTGCCTTCGGCCGATTGCACATACTCACGCAACTGCACGCGCGCTTCGTGGAGGTGCGTGGACCACTCTTCGGGCTTGGCTTCGGTTTCAAAATACTGGACGACGTCGCGGATGGGGGCTTGTAAATACACTCGCATCCATTCGCGAAAATCTAAGATTCCCTGCTGGTGCAGGAATTTAAGATTGAAGGCGACTTCGACCAATAGCGGATGTTGACTGGTTTCAAGCGCTTTGAAGGTGTGTCCTAAGAGGTTGAAAAGATCAGCGGAATGCACGTCACCCTCTTGACCAACTTTGTTCACATCCGCTAAAATGCGCAAAGATAAATCCAACTTATCATAACTTGTACGCAGTCCCTCGAAGCTTTCGATCAAACGGGCCTCTTGCAACGTCGCAAGGTTTTTGTCTTTCTGGGATTCACTGGTGATCAGATCGACGATGTGGGTGGCCTCAAGCACGCCACCGCCAAAACGTTTGCGACTCTTTAAAGCTCCGCGAGCCAAAAAACTTTTTTTGCCACCGTCGAGAAGAAAGGCTTGAACGATCAAATCTCCTTCGGAGTATTTCACGTTTCTAAGAATAATGGCTCGAACGACTGACATGTCTTGGTTTTAAAGGGGAGCCGGCGCGAATGTCACCTCTTTTGCGAGATCCCTTGGGAGAATCCCGCCGCCGGCAATGCCACGGAGTCAGCAGTTCGAGCTAGGGTGTGATCACATCGGATATTCGACAAGAGTTTCCATCACGCTGGGCGGAGATTCGAAAAGAATATGGAATTATCAAATCGATCGCTCTTGGAGATCTAACGATGATATTGATGATATATGTTTCTCGCGTTGAATCCGACGAGTCATCAGCACTTGGTTGAGCCACTAACTTTTCCGAGTTTTCGCCCAAGACTCGATAGATCGAAAGAATTTCGAAAAGTCGGAAGTCAAAGCCGACTGTGGCATTGAACATTTTGTCATTTGCGGTCCGGAGCAAAGACTGATTGATGGCATCCCGCGCGCATAGGCTCAAAAGAGGCGCGCCTTTTGATTTTTCGGCAGCAAAAACCGGAGGGACTCCACCGTTCAAGTCTTCAGGGGAATTCAGGTACACGTAAGACGTCTTCCCACCCTTGAGTGGCTCTTCAGATGTCATTGCCGATTTCAAAAAAAGGCGCATCTTGCCGACGTCGCCGCATTTTGTGAAAGTGTCCTGCAAAACAAAACTCATGGCGATCTGACCTCTTTTGACATTGCGAGTGATTCCACTGGAACTGATTTGCTCGTCGGATCTGGACCTGACACCTGTGCCAAAATTAAAAGTTGCAACGTCTTCAGGGCCGATAAAAACGGAGTTGATGAAAGCTGTTTGATCCAGACAATCGTAAGCTGAGTTTTGAACAAGTTCAAATTGCGGGATCAATTTCTGGCCGGACGCTCGAAAGAGGGCTGCATTGATAAATTTCAAATCTTTTTCGATGAGCAACGACTCCAATCGCAAGCGCTGCTCGCCCTCACCCAAAAGGGCATCGAGAGTTCCGATCTGTTTTCGATAATCCAAAGTGCGTGAAACCATAAGGGCCATTCTGTAGCGACTGGTGACGTTCAAAACTTTCATAAGTTCCATCGCGACGAGTTCGACTTTGTAGGCGGGAGATCCGTGATCCCAAGCCAATCTCGCCACGTGAGTAAAGCCTTGGACATCCACACAGGCTGGTTTGCTAAACCCAAAGCAGTCCACGGTCCAGCCAGCTGGAAAATCAACCAAAGGACTTTTTCCCTCCAGCGAAGCTTGCACTTTGCTGATGTGGGCATTGAGTCGTTCATTCGATACACCGAGGTGGATCCGTCCAGCGCCTTGGGCCTGCGCCAAAAGGTTTGCCACTTCTACAAACTGAATGGCGAAGGGATCGCCCCCGCCCCCGCCATGAAGCACTCCCTTGCCCTCTTGAGCCAGCGCCTGAAAGCCTCCGGTCAGAGTTAGGAGCACCGAAAGAAAAAATGGCGCGGTCGTTTTGAAATTCATAATTTTAAAAAATGCAATTCAGGGTCCATCGTTGAGCCTTGTCTGGAGCCGCTGAACCGATGTCTGTGACGACGATTTTGACATCTGTCATCCCCATCTGGCCCCAGAGAACATCTCGAGAATTAGCGCGAACAAAAAACATCTAGATCTCAAAGAAGTCGATGCACAAACTGCAGAGCTTTTCTTCGGGGGAAGGAACAATGATTTGGGCGGCGTCCTCTATGGCGGCAAGGAAAAGGGATTTGATCCTTTCTCGGTCGGCTTGCGAAATCGTAGCCACCGAAGAATAGTGAAAACCGTCTTCGAGATCGCGCTCGATGGATTGCATGGCCTGCAGCCGCCAATTCAAATGATGTTTTGCCGCCAAAGGCGAGTCCTTCGCGAGATGAGTTTTACCGGGGCCATGAACATACTTTCCTGCTTTTGTTTCAACCAGCTTCAGAGAGATGAGACGCTCCAGAACTTCAGAGACTCTTTTCAACGGAAGATTGAGACGAGCTGCAATCGATTCTTTCACTTGAAATCCGGGAATAGAAATCAGCGACAACACCGCGAGATAGTGCCAGCTGCTGTAAAAAATAATTTCGTCCGCCTTTGTCAACGAGTGTTCGATCTTCAAACGCGCTTTCAAATTGCGATGACGCTCAAGGTGTCGAAGAATCTGTTTATCCAATTGTTGACGTAGCTTCGGAGTGCCTGCCCGAGCCCGCAAAACCAGAAACAGAAAGTGATCTGACTCGTCATCGGTGTGACCAAGAAATGCGCTGGCCAGGCTGGCTTGATCGGGACTGAGCTCAGCCGACCCACTCAAAACCTGAGTGACGTATCCCGGTCGACACTCCACGGCTTCGGCAAAACGACTGCGAATCCCTTTCGTTCGCTGGCCCAAATCGTCCAAAATTTCAGATAGATAGAGCTTATAATTTTTGAATTCAAAGACAGATCTCATGGTCTAAAGTTTATCGGATTCTTTTTAAAAATACTAAAAGGTTTTATGCATTTTTTAGTAAGTAATCCTAGATCCATTTAACTCGATGCACTACTATCCTTTACGACCCCGCACCCTAACCGACTCATCTCGAGTCCACTGAACGGCTCTTCGGAGTCAAAGGAGTCCCCATGAAAATGAAAAATGCAACTGCAGCAAATAAGACTCTCAAAGCAACACTTGGCCTTGTTGCGATTCTGTTCACAGCTCACGCCAATGCTTCATTGATCTGCGATAAACCCGGTGCCACAAATCTGATTGTAACAACGGATGAAAGTGTTTCTGGAGAGCTTGTTTCGATCAGAGCCGAGGGCGCATTTTTGCCTAAACCTGTGACCTTCGCAAAAGAATCTGGCGATCTGTTGCAAGTGGATCGCGAAGTGAGTGAGTCAGCAGAGGGCACCGCCTATATGGCGGCGTCACCGCAAAAGCAGATCCAACTCTTGCTCTCGATGCCAGAACCCATCGCCGAAGGAAAATCCTCAGAGGCCACCGTTTTTATCAGCTATGGCGCGCACATCGTGACAGAAGTTTTGAATTGCAAAGACGACAGCTCCGAATAGGAGTTAAATCTAGCCGGCCAAAGATTGCAGCGCCAGAACCCTGTCCATCGCGGCCGCTAGATGATCCATCAGGACCGGATCTTCGAGGAGCACTGTTTTTACGACGAGCAAAGAGCCCGCATTCAAGAGCTCATCCTCTCCGTCGACCCACCACTTTTTTAGATCCATATAGAGGGGTGAGTGACAGGGGCTGATCGGCACAATCTGCGAGCGATCTAAGCCCGGGCCGGCCGCGCGGCAAAATACGCCGAACACAGCTTCGGCATTGCAGCCCTTCAAGTTCAACAGACACCGGTCATACAGACGATCGTGCCCCTGGGACCAGGCATATTCCGGCCAACGTTGCGCCACTCGTTCGACCAAGGCTCGATTTTCGTGACCAAGGTGACTCAATGATTTGGCGATCTGCGCTGGCTCGTAGTGAAAATAGGGCGCCATGAAATGCGGTGGTCGATAGCGACCGCCGTTGATCATGGCGGCAAAACTGGCCGTGTAATTTAAAATTGCACAACCGAATGCCGAGACCGGCAAACTTCGATGGTGATGAAACTCATCGGAAATCATCAAGTGATAAATTTTCTTTTGATTGAGAAGCTGATCCAGCTTCTCAAAATGAGGATTCACTTCGCCCGAGATCGGATGATCGACGGGGGTCAAAACAAAAACCGTGTCCTTCGGAAGCTGCTCAACCCAATCCTCCACGGAAAAATCAGATCTTGTCAGCTCAGGATATTTTAACTTAATCCCTTGGTAACCTTCGCGCATAAGATGCGTAACAATAGGTTCGATGACCGGCGTCCAACCTTCGAACCAAGCGAAAACGCGCTTGTGTTGGAATAAGATCGCCAGCGATTGCGCGACTTCTGTCACCGCATGATAAATGCCGTGAAACGTCCGCACCTGGGCGTGCTCGGTCAACTCCCATTTCTTTTGAAAATGGTTTTTAACCTCAACATTCATCTTGAGCCAATCGAAGACCGTGATCTCTGAATGCAACATAGATCTCATCTTCCCACAGGCACCGCAAACGATGCCAGTCGAGATGCCCCGAGAGCTATTGATCTGGACTCTGCACAGGACCTGCGCTATGTGGTTTCGCAACCGGACTTCGCAACAAAGTCATTTCAAAAAACGGATGGGCTCACTTATAATTTCAAGTGTGGGAGGACCTGTGGAAATCACTATATCTGATGGATTGAACACCAGACCTAAGGCGAATTTCGCGAAGGCGCTCTCTTCAAAAATATGGGCTTCAAAATGGCTGTCAAGAGCACCCCTCATCGGTGGAGTCCTTGCGGTGATCTTTGGATTTTCGGCGCCAGCTCACGCGATCTTCGAATTGCGCGCAAGCTTTGGCGCTTTGGCTTCTCAATTGAATCTCGCTGATGCGTATGATGTCGCCGGAGCCCCAAGCATGACTCCCGCTGGGGGAGCTGGCGTCGAGGCTTTGATTATGCCACCACTTTTTCCGATTGGTTTCGGAGTGCGCTTTGAAGCTTACGGCGTCAATCCTAAAAATAGCTCCGCCGAGTTTGATTGGAATACGACGCGAATGGCGTTGGTCATCAATTCGAGATTTTTAGACAGTTTCGTTTTTCTCGGTCCAATTGTGACTTACGGACTCTCTCACTCCTCGTCCATCATGGCCACCGTCAACGGAACCAAAGTGGCCGATTGGTCTGGCACAAAGTTGCAAAGCTACACCGTCGGCGTCGAAAGCGGGGTCAACCTCCTTGGCTTCGTTTTGGGTGGTGAGCTTGGTTTTGAAGACTTCCGCTGGAAAGAAGCCCAAGATCAAATTTCTGGCAATGTGCACGACTTCAACATGTCAGGCGCTTATTTGCGACTTTTGATTGGCTTTGGAATCTGAGTTTTAAAAACGGAATCACCCATCTTTGCCTCTCATCGTCACTGGAAGATGCGAAAGTCGATCCTGCAAATCAACGACCGAAATTTTTTCGATCACAGCTTGTAGATCACTGCGAGAAATCTGAGGACTGACAGCCAAGGCCTCACAAAACTTTTTTGTGAACTTTGGCTCAACACACGCTACGGCGACTTGCCCATCTGAACACCGATAGATGGAATAAAATGGATTTTGACCACCCAACAGTCCCTCGGGCACAGTCAGACCGGCCTCTAGTGGCCATGCCAGTTGATTTGCGCAAGACTGCAGACTGACTTTGCTCCAAGAAAAACCTTTTAAATTCTGGACGGACAAACATGAGGACACCAGCTGCTCCGCCGCCAACGTGTCGACGTACAATGCGTTCGGAAACTGCGCGACACTCGCCAGACCGCTGGCGAACAGAGCATTCAAATCATGAGTTGGAAGCGACTCATCAGCCTCGTCCCCAATGAGCTGAACGACTTTCAAATTGGGAAACTCTTTGGCTAGCTGGCCTGCCGAACAACCCATTTGATCCAAACTTTGACTTCGTGCACTCGTCAAAAAACAATCTGCGGACTTCAGCAACTCTTTGAACTCGGCCAGTGCTGAAGTTTGCAATAGATCTAAAACCCGCACGCTCGAGCCTTCGCGCAATCGGTCATAGAGAGTTGGAAAATGGTGCTGCAGAGGATCTCCTGCCGGGCCCTCGACCTTCGTCACTCGCCAGCCCATACTTTGCAAGCGATGCAAAGCCAATGGACCTGGATAATTCAGGGTGAGACCGACGACGTTCGGGCCAACAGCTGCACCAGGGTACGAACCCACACTCCGGGTCGCTCCTGGATTTTTTGAAATCTGCGAGGCATCGGTCACTGAACTCTCCTCTCGCCGGTTGGGCGACACGCCATGACTGGACCCCATCTTGGCAAATCGGTTTAATGAAAGATACGAAAAATCATCAACTCTGACCAAGTCTGATTCAGAAGGAGCGCGCATGAGAGCTTTGATATTTGACGCCGTCCGATCTCCTCGAGGTCGCGGCAAAGCCGGTGGCGGGCTATCCACTTTGCGACCTGTCGAACTGGGTTCATTGCCTTTGAAAGCCTTGATGAAACGAAACTCTCTAAAGGGTTTTGAAATTGACGATGTGATTTATGGTTGTGTCACCGCCATCAATGAGCAAGGGGGCAATGTCGCAAAGGCCTGTGCTCTGGAAGCCCGACTGCCAGACTCTGTGCCTGGTGTCACCGTCAATCGCTTTTGTGGCTCCGGTTTGGAGGCCGTCAATCAAGCCGCAGCAAGAGTCAAAGCTGGCCAAGAGATGTTAATGATCGCCGGTGGGGTCGAGAGCATGTCACACGTTCCGATCGGCGCTGACGGCGGAGCTTGGTCGTGTGATCCAAAATTGGCGTCGCAAACGTATTTTGTTCCCCAAGGGATTTCGGCCGATCTCATCGCCACGTTGGGACAGATGGATCGCAAAATGTGCGATGGATTCGCAGTGGAATCTCAAGCCCGGGCCGCCCGAGCTATTGCTGAAAATCGATTTAAATATTCCATCGTGCCCGTGTTCGACGAAATGAGCCACCTGCTTTTGGCTGACGATGAATTTCCTCGGCCCGACACAACCCTTGAATCGCTTGCGCAACTCAAAGCTTCTTTTGCCGGAATAGGCGAGGAGCCTGGATTTGACGACATTGTTTTACAAAAATTTCCTCAACTCGAACGAGTCGATCATTTTCACCACGCGGGAAATTCGAGTGGGATTGTGGATGGATCCGCCGCCGTTTTGATCGGCAACGAGGACGCCGCAAAAAAATTTGGCCTGCAGGCCCGCGGAGAAATTTTAAGCTGGGCGGTGGTGTCAACGGATCCCACTCTGATGCTCACTGGTCCCGCGCCTGCCGCTAAAGAAGCTCTAAGGCGTGCAAACCTTACAGTTGCCGACATCGATCTTTTCGAGGTGAATGAAGCCTTTGCTTCGGTCGTTTTGCGATTTATGCGCGAACTTGAAGTCCCGCACGAAAAAGTGAACGTCAATGGCGGCGCCATCGCATTGGGCCACCCCTTAGGTGCCACCGGAGCGATTCTCTTGGGCACCATTTTGGACGAACTTGAGCGACAAAATAAAACTTATGGCCTCGTCACTCTGTGCATCGGCGGGGGCATGGGAATCGCCACTATCATCCAGCGACTGGAAGGTCAAAGATCGGAGCGCGCA
>CALCCV010000577.1 GCA_937900305.1 uncultured Pseudobdellovibrionaceae bacterium
CTTTCCCTACACGACGCTCTTCCGATCTCGGCGGCCACGCTCACTCAGCTTGGGAAAGAACTTCCACTGAAAAGAGTCGCAATGCTGATGCTCGCAGGTATCGCGAAAACCATGACCATAGGTGTTTTCAGGTACTCTCTATTGGCAATTCCAACTGCGATCGCTGAAAGGTTCGAGGTGATCAGAGACTCTCGACGCGAAAGGCGCGAGATCGAACTTGAAGTTCGCGAACCCCTATTACCTAGCACCGCTCTAGTTAATAGCTGCCTAATGCTATTCACCCCAGTCGCCAATTGAAGGCTTCAACCAAGTCCTTTGCCCAACCTTCAGATGTTTGATCATCTGCTCAAAGTTCATCGATCTGTCGTTCAGTGCGAAGGCTATCGAGCTAGCAAGTTTCGATCAACAAATAGAAGTCCGATTGAATAGTCACTGAACAAATCATTCGCACCTGCGTGGCGGTCAATCTTGAGCTAAGTTTTAATTAGGTCTTTGAGATCAGCCAAAAATTCTTTGTGATATTTCGTCGCTAAATACCTGAGCGAAGTCCGGATCTGATGAACCACACACAGTTGAACATCAGCAGAAGAAGAGGTCATCGATAGGGTTCAATCCTCGCCGCTGGCGCCCTCTGCCAGCGGTTTCAGCGAGTTCTGCCAGCATTTCATTTGCTTTTGCCAGCAAACTGACAAATCTTGGCGCCAATGAAAAACCCGCCTTCGATTTTGAACTATGCTGATTACCGCCGATTTCTGCGCGACGAATTTCAGCACCGCAAGGCGAAAAATCCCGCTTATAGTTACTCGGCCTATTCCAAGGCCATCGGCTTATCGGGGAACAGTTCTCTGATAAAGATATTAAATTACTCCCGCGGTGCCGGCCCTTCAGTCATTGAACGAATGGTGAGGTATTTCGCTTTTTCCGAGAAAGAATCGACCTACTTTCGCAAGCTCGTTGAGATTTCTAAAACGAAAGAAACTTCGAATCGGTATTTCGAAGTCCTTGAAAATCTTCGCAAGCTGTCACCTCGGGCAGAATTTCGCAGCCTTTCTGAAAGCGAATTCTCCCTTCTGAGCGACTGGTGGAACTACGTCATTCGTCAAATGATTCGGCTCCCCGGCTTTTCGGGTTCCGTCGATGAAGTTGCTCGACGCTTGCTTTTTAAAGTGCGCCGCACAGACCTGGTCGGATCGATTCGACAGTTGGCCAATGCAGGACTCTTGAGTCGAGACCCTGACAGTGGACACCTTTCTGCAAGCGTCGCAAGAGTTCGTTCTAGCCACGAAGTTCCAAATGCCGCGATTGCTCGGTATCACCACCAAACTCTCGGCTTAGCCCAAGTGGCTCTGTCGAACGTTGCATTGGAGGATCGCAACTTTTTAGGGTATGCACTTCCGGTGGCGAGTTCCAAGGTTCCGGAATTGAAGCGCAGACTCACGGAGCTTCTGGATCAGTTTGTCGATGAAACCGTCCTCGTCGGGGCGACCGAAAACACGGCCAACGTCATTTACCAACTCCAAATGCAGTTTTTTCCAGTTACCAAAGTTGCGGGTCCCAATCCATTTCCGAAAAATAAAAAGATCCCGAAACAAAAACAATCGGTACCGAAAAATCCAATTCGATCTTCATCTCATTCAAAATCTAGGGGGCGTTCTGTTTAAAGCACGTTTAAAATCCATTGGTCAGTTTTCCGAATCACTTTTGCTTACGGGTTTGATCTTTTGCTCAGCCTCGGGTGCGATGGCACAAGACCGAATCGGCAACGGTGGCGATGTCGTTTTTTGTGCCGGCCAAACTCCTGAATACGAAGTCTTAGATTTGTACGAGGCCCGAGTGTTGCGCGGGCTTTTGCCAGACCTTCCCGCCGCCACCGTGAGCGAGAATTTTCAATTGATGGCAGACCGTTGGAAGGTCGTCGATTCCAGTCCGGCGACGTGGGCCCAGGATCGCTACGCCCTTATGCCGGCGGATAGCCTTTACCAAGAGTTCGATCTGGTCGACGTCAAAGATTCGGGATACGTTCCGCTGAAACCTGGATGCGAGATCCGGCAGGCCGCGATTCAAAATCGAAGGATTTTTCCGCAAGACCCCATCTTTGTCTTTGACGATCGCATCTGGCAAAAGTTGGACGACACAAATCGGGTCGTCTTACTGTTTCACGAAGCGATCTATGAAATGTTTCTCTTCAGCGGCGCCACAAATTCGATCGGAGCCCGATATCTAAACTCGTTGATTTTTTCGAATGCGCTTTCGAAGGCAACGGCGAAAACCTATTTTGCCGTTTGGAACACATCTGAATCGCTTCCCTACTTTCGCTGGAAGGAATTTATTTTTCAAAGCGAGGGATTGAAATTTTTCGCGAATGGCGGAATTGAAACTGGCGATCTAGCTTCCAACGCAAACATTCGTCTAATCAATCAAACCCTCTCGATTCATGGAAAAGTTGGCTTTTTCGAAGATGGTGCGCCTAAAGTTTTCAAGTTAATGACTAACCAAACTCTCAAATTCATTTCCGCAATCGGCGAATTCCTTTTCAGCGGTGAAATCACGATGCATTCCCCGATTCAAGTTGCGAAAGGCTTGAGTCCGCAAACTTCGGTCGTCATCAACAATTGTTCGCTTTTGCTTGAATCTCGTCCCATCGAATTTTATCCTTCCGGAACTCCATATTTTTTTTCCGTCGCAGCTTCAAACGACATGGTTCTTTGCACCCCGCGCGGGAACTTTGAATTGCAGCCAGGTGCCGTCACGTTGTGGGAAGACGGGAATGCCAGCTATTTGAATACCCTTCAGCCAACGTTGCAACCTTGCGGACCTTTAACGCTCGAAGTTTTGGGAAATCTACAGTTCGACGAAGCGGGAAATTTTTTGCGGGGATCTTTACGGACCGAACAAGTTCTAAGTAAACCGGATGGAACGCCTATTACGGTTCCAGCGAACAAGACCTTTGACGTCAATGAACAGTGCCAAGTCTTAAACATCTGGTAAGCATCTGTTAAACTTCTGGGGGTAAACATGAATTCACGAACCGTTCGCCATTTTATCGCATCGATTCTTCCCGCGCTTGCCTTTCTCTTTGCATGGACCGTAGATGCACGGCCTGCCTCGGCCCAAGATCTCGGATTTCAAGTGCAAAGCATTTTCCAAACTCACTGCTCCCAATGCCACGGTCCAGGCTCTCCGGGATTTGCAGGCCTTAGTCAAATTACCGATCTGCAATTTTTAGTGACGGCTCCGCAAGGATTCATCGTTCCGAACTCCCCCGAGGGTTCACGAATTTATCAAGAGATCATCAGCGATCGGATGCCATTCAATCAAACTCCTTTGTCCGAGTCCGAAAAAAGCACCGTTCGCGACTGGATCCTGGCGGGAGCTCCCTCTGCCACGGGTCCCCACCCGCACCGACTCGAGGCTGCAGCGGCTAATCGTTTAATCATTGCCGACCTTCAATCGGTGTCAGCAGAAGACCGCGCTTTTCAACGTTATTTTTCCTACGTCCATCTTAATAACGGTGGCGCTTCCGAGCGCGAAAAAGAAATTTATCGCCAGGCGCTCAGTAAACTTTTGAATAGCCTCTCACAATCTCAAACGATCCATCAGCCAAAAGTTGTTACGGACTCGGGTGATGGATTGTACCGAATCGACCTCAGGCACTACGAGTGGTCCTTCGAAACGTGGAATAAGTTAGAAGAAACTTACCCGTTTGCCCGGCTCCTAGAGGGCTTCGGAGAAATTCAACGCCTCACTAACTCCACACTTCCGGTGATCCAGGGAGATTGGTTTTGCAAGACGGCCTCGCTCGAACCGCTTTATGGAAAAATCTTGGGTCATCCCAATTCTTCGCGCATGTTGGAAAGAAAGTTGGGATTTGTCAGCGAAAATAACGTCCGTACCGGCGCGGCCCGACGTGCGGGCTTCGCCGAGTCGGGAGTAGCTCTGCACAATCGGATCATCGAACGTCACGAGATTCAGTCCTACCCGGGCGCATTTTGGCTGAGCTACGACTTTGTCTCGAGCTTTGCCGAAAAGGATATTCGCAAGAATCCGTTGGGGCCGATTGGCGTTTCGCTTTCTCGATCCTTCGAACATGACGGAGGCGAAATCATTTACCAGCTCCCGAACGGACTCCACGCCTACATGCTTGTGAACAATCGTAAAGAAGTTCTTCGAGAAGCGCCGATCGCCATCGTCCGTGACGATGATCCCCGCCGGCCCGTGATCTTGAATGGTGTATCTTGCATGAGCTGCCACTCTTCTGGACTCAACGACAAGAATTTCGACATCGTCGCTGACAATGCCCGACTCGCCGCCGATCCCGAGCTCGAAACGATTGTTGCGCTGTACGCCTCTAAATCAGAACTTGAAGGGCTCTACAAAAAAGACAACGATACCTTTCGTACCGCTCTGGCTTTGGCCGGCGTCGAAATCCTTCCCGATAAAAAAGAGCAGGTCAACTTTGTGGCCTTCAATTTTGATGCGCCCGTAAGACTAGAACTCGCCGCCGAAACTCTAGGAATTAGCCCTGAGGCCTTAGAAACGATTTTCACCGCAAACCCGAGGCTGAATCCAATTGCCTCACAACTTCGCGGAGCGGGAATGCCTCGCGAGAATTTCATCGCAGATTTTCAGGAACTGGTAACCGCCGTAAATAACGACCCCATCAATTCCCCGTTCACTCTGCAAAGTGCGATTGATCAGAGCCAACCCCACGAGGTCATCTCCATTCCGGATGGTGACTACAAAGGCAATCTGCTAATCCGTCACCCGCTGACCCTCGAAGCCGCTCCCGGCGCAAAGGTCTTGATTCGCGGGCAAGTGAGTATCTCTTACGACGACCCCTCTACCCACTCGTACTCGCCGGTTCTGTTTCGAAACTTAGGCTTCGAATTTAGTGATTCCTCTGAGAAAAACGGGATCATCGAGATCAGTGCCGGAAGTGTCCGCATTGAAAATTCCAATTTTTCTTCGGACTTTCCAACCAATCGATATGCCCTGACTTTCGCTATCTTAGCGCGAAAAGCCCAATTCGTAGCCGTTGACGACTCGACCTTCTCACATCTGAGAGGTGGAATCGAAACGAACGGTGGCAGCGTCAGAATTCTCAATTCTCAATTTCGCGATTCGGCAAAAGGCATTTTTGCAAAGAACGCCGACGATTTACAATTGCAAGCTTCGGTGATCACGAATGTGCAAGAAGGAATTGTTGTCGATGGAGGCCGAATGATTGCTAGAAACTTGAGGATGGAATCGCCAAAGACAGCGTTAAAATTCAGCGGCTCCATCATCGAAGTCCTCGAGTCTAACATCCAAGGAGGAATTGAATGCGAAGCCTGCGAACTGCATCTCAAGGCCGTTGAACAGTCTCGGGCCTCCGACTCTGGAATAAAGGTCACGGGTTACAGCATCGTGGATATTGCGATCTCTCAATTCTCTAACAATGCCGACTACGGCTTGTTACTCGCGAGAGAAACCCGTGGAGAATTGAAAAGCGTAAAGTCATCGGGCAATGGAAAATCGGACCTTTGCTATGAAGGAATCGATCTGGTCAGATCAGAATCTTCGTTCGAAAGAACGGGTTGCAACTGAACTTGAATCGATGATTTTCTTCACACGGCACGATACGGATGCGTCGCCAGCAAATCGTCAGCAACCGTCAACACATAAAGTATTTCCACCTTATCGACAGCGCCGCGCATTCTTTGAAACCAAGCCTTATGTTCGGCCGGAGTCTCCACTTCCAAATCGGCGATGTCTTTTGACGGCCACTGGGCTCTGTCAGCAAAGAGTGCTTCCGTTGTTAGCCGCCAATTAAAAAGAACCACCTTATCCGCCCTTGAGGCGAGGAAAGAGTGGTCCCATGGAACTGTGGCAAAATTCAAATGCAGGAGATCGATTGCAGTGGAAGACGATGTCTCTTTTTATTTCGCAATCATATCTATCTCTTGGAGTTCTTCTTTGATTCTAAAGAGAATAAAATTCGATACGGCCCCGAAGTGATGCTCCGTGCCTAAAACATTTTTCATGTGACTGGCGCTTCCGACCGTCACTTCAACTCCCATCGTATGCCAAACATTGTAGAGCGGATGCCAATACACGCCGCTTGACTCCATGGCGACCAGCCAAATCTTGCATGCTCCAGACTTTTAGACAACACTCTCAACGAATCGGGATTGCACAATCGAAATCGCAGTGAAGGACGTCGCGTGGACATGATTCGAAATTTCTTTTACGAAGAAATGCTCTGTTTTGATGGTGAACTCATTAATTTTATTGGCTGTTGGATCAGAAATATTTTCTTGGTCGTTGTCTTGGGAGCGATTGCAATCGGCGTTTTGATAGGTAAGTCGGTCAGCTCATCGAGTGTCGCTCTCGACTGGGACTTAGCGGTCAGCGCCTTCGAAAATTGGCGCGATTCGAAGGCCGCTGTTCCCTGCAATTGTTGCGGACAGCCACTCGTAGTTTTTGAACAACAACTCTCCTTCGTAATCCGATGTCCTAATGGACATGAGCGAGTTTTACCAAAAGACCACCCTCGCAATCTCAAATATAGGCTTTAAAGTTCCTATCCTCCTTTAGGATCCTCGTCGCTTCTGGGGATTCTGTTCATCACCCACTGTCCAGCGTCCAAAATCCGTCACTTTCCGTCAGCGCCAAGCTGACTATAGAGATTTCCCATTAGAATGATAAGTTTCTACTATTAGGTGCAGTAGTAACGACTTGATCTGACAGGACTAGACTTCGGCCCAATAAACAACGGGTCTCTCCTTTGAGAATTTTTTTACCACAAAAAACAATTCTCAAAGGAGAGACCCGTTATGCTAGAGACTAACGTAAATCAAATAAAATATAAAGTCGGACTTTTGAATTTAGCCGAAGAGATAAAGAATATTTCCAAAGCCTGTCGAAC
>CALCCV010000578.1 GCA_937900305.1 uncultured Pseudobdellovibrionaceae bacterium
CCTCGCCAATTAAGAATGAAAATTCATCCTCCAAGTGAATGCTGACGTCATCAAATGGAATCAGTAAGGGAAGTTCGCGGTCTGAAGTTCTGATCTCAATAATCTGCCGATTATTTTCGGCCACACGAATGTCTTGGACATAAAGATTTAAACTAGATTCAAGTATGACTTTTTTTGCACGAAGTTCTGCCACATCAAATCCAACTGCCTTTACAATTATTTTCTTTTGGCCTTGAGTTAAAGCGACGACATCGATAGCTTTGAGTCCATTACCCAAAGGTGTCCTTAGTCCCAGTTGATCAAGAGCGTTCTGGAATCGGCGCACCTTAATCATTGACCACGCACCAATTCCAGAAAGCCAAAGAAGAAAGGGGCCGACACAGAGTATGGCAACCTGATCTAGGCGGGCGATATGGAAATACAGCCACTCACCTGACCCTTTCGGAAAAATCGAAGGGAACTCGTCCATCCAATAAGAAAGGCTCCGGCCGGGTGCGAAGACCACACCCGCCACTATAACAAAATAAATGATCCAACGCCTTATTCGGCGCCACTCCCAAGTCGACCGACGAAAAGCTCCTTTGAATATCAATCCACCAAAAAATGCACCAGCTATTCCTATGATCATTGCCAGGCGTGTGATTAAGTCTTTGTCTGCATCGCTTGTTTTCTCGCTCATTTTTCAAGATCCTCCAAAAGCTCGATGATCATTTCCTTTCCTTCAGAAATAATGACGTAATTTCTTTCTTGCTCGATTGAAGATGCGGTTCGGCTTGCCTGCTCCTGCGATGCTTTAGACAGGCCTTGAAGGAGTGCATTTTTCATCGTGGGCTTGGCTTGCACTCCGTTTAAAGATTGGCCCAATGACTCTCGATCAGTCAGGGTATCGGTCATTCCTGAAAACATTGAAAGACCTAAACTTGCCGCAAGTTTTGTACCACCACCTGTAAACTCCTCTCCACTAATTCCAGCGGTAAAGCTCCCGGCATCAAGGGCAACCGCACTAATTTTTTTGGCTACGCCGGTCGGTGAGTCCAATCTCGAAAAGGAAAGAAATACTCGGTTGCCATCGCCAGAATAAGAAAATTGACCCACAAGAGTGGAACCAGGGTCAATGGTGACACCAAACGCCTCGCCGCCATGGGGAACCATGACACGCACAAGGCTTGAGCTACGGGTATCGATAGAATTTGCCAAAACACCGATGAGCTTAGAACCTGACCTCATGCTCTTGATGGCGCCGCTTTCACCGACTAACTGGTCGGCACGATAGTGAATAGTAATTTTTTTTCTTCTGGCTTCGGCGTCTTGTCGTTTTATTTCCTCTCTTTTGCGCTCGCCGCCAGAAAAAAGTGTTGCAATAGCTCCCGTTGGAGGCTGAACCTTTTGCGCCTCTGGCGCGTTTGATCGAGCGGATATCACACGAAAATATGTGTGGTCTATTTTTGGAGAAAGGTATGCAAGTCCTAGTGCCAGAGCCAATCCAATAATCACGGCGGGAG
>CALCCV010000579.1 GCA_937900305.1 uncultured Pseudobdellovibrionaceae bacterium
TGTAGCCGTGACTGGAGTTCAGACGTGTGCTCTTCCGATCTAGATGGAGACTCCGCCGCTCAACACATTTCAGGACCCGACTTCGTGACGATGGAAGGCACTTGTGCGGAAGACGCTTCAGAACGGCTCAAAATTCTGTCTCGGGCCAAGCCGCTGGATAAGGTCAAACTCGTGCGATCGTTGCAGGCACGAGGCGAAGTCGTCGCCGTGACTGGTGACGGTATCAACGACTGCGGTGCCTTGAACTATGCCGACGTGGGACTCGCCATGGGCAAGACGGGCAAGGCAGCCGCATCCGACAGAGCACAAATCGTTCGCCCCTTCATATTGTCGGCAACCCGAACCAAAAGATCGATGTCTTGCAGACGCCCGCGTCCTTCTAATATAGAGTGAACTATTTTATTCAGCCAACCCGTGCCTTCTCGACAAGGAGTGCACTGTCCGCAAGATTCGTGGTGATAAAAATGCATCAGTACGCCGAGCATATCGACCATGCACTGCGAATCATCGATCGCGATCACAGCGCCCGAGCCCAGCATCGAACCCATTTGGGCCAAACATTCATAATCCAAAGTTGCGCGTTCGGCCTCTTCAGCCGTCAACACCGGAGCCGAAGAGCCGCCCGGAATGACCGCCTTCAATTTTCGGCCAGGCCGCATTCCACCACCCAGACCGTACAACAAATCCTTCATCGGATAGGCGAGTGGCACTTCGAAGTTGCCAGGCTTCACAACGTTTCCGCTCAGAGAAAATAACTTTGTTCCAGTGGATTTTTCGGTGCCGTACTTTTTGTAGGCAGCAGCGCCATCGCGAAGGATCGGAATCACCGCCGCCAAAGTTTCGACGTTATTCACAATGCTCGGCTTTCGCAAATACCCTTGTACAGCTGGAAAAGGCGGCTTCAATTTGGGCTGACCCTTTTTGCCTTCGAGCGAAGAAATCATTCCCGTTTCTTCGCCGCAGATGTAAGCGCCGGCGCCTCGGTACACATCCATGTCATGGTCAAATCCAGAACCAAGAATGTTTTTACCCAACAGACCAGCAGCATAAGCCTCTTGCAAAGCCGTCTCAACGCAAGCAATGGGATAATCGTATTCACCACGAATATAAATATAAGATTTTTTAGAGCCAATGGCGAAGGCCGAAATGATCATTCCTTCAATCAGCTGGTGGGGGGCGCGCTCCATCATCAAACGATCTTTGTAAGTGCCGGGCTCACCTTCATCGGCGTTGCAAAGGAGATAGCGGGGTTCGTTGTTCTTCGGTAAAAATCCCCATTTCATACCGGTGGGAAATCCGGCACCACCCCGACCACGCAAACCCGAAGCTTTCACTTCATCGATGATCTGCTGGGGCTGCATGGCCAAAGCTTTTTTTAAAACTTCATAGCCACCTTTTTTTTGATATCCGCCCAAACTTCGAAATTCATCGAGGTGATAAAATTCTGTGAGTAACTTGGTTTCCATTCGTCTCGTTCCTCTAAAAATCAATAGTTGTTCAGGTTCATCATTTCAGGTTGCGCAAAATATTCATCGCCGATTCCGGCGAAAGATTTTCGTAATAGCGATCGTTGATTTGCATCATCGGGGCCGTGCCACAAGAACCCAAACATTCCACCTTCGAAACAGTGAAACGGCCGTCGCTGGTCATCTGTTGAGGTTTCACCGCCAACTCTTTGCATATGTGTTCAGCCAACTCGCGAGAGCCATTCAGCGCACACGAAATATTTGTGCAAACTTGCACATGGTACTTCCCCACTTTGCTTTGATTGAACATCGAGTAGAATTTAAAAACTTCATTGATGCGAGCATCCGGAATGTCCATCACCTTGGCCAAATGCTGAATGACCTCTTCATTGATCCAGCCGCCATTCTCTTTTTGCGCAATATAAAGTGCGGGAATGATGGCCGACTCTTTGGCTTCATAGCGCTTGAGCTCTTTTTCAACCTTGTTCAATCCGTCCTGAGACAACGCAAACATGGGAAACCTTTCTAAGTATATCTTGACGATTTATCGATCCAACTCACCGGCGATTAAGTTCATGCTCGCGATGGTTGCAATAGCATCTGCGATCATTGTCCCGCGCACCAGCGTGGGAAATGATTGGTAAATCGCGAAGCACGGTGGTCGCACTTTCAATCGATAAGGCGTACCGCTGCCGTCGCTGATCAGATAAAAACCAAGTTCGCCGTTGGCGGCCTCAGTGGCATCGTAAGTTTCCCCGACCGGAGGACGCAGACCTTTGATGATTAGCATAAAATGATTCATCAAACCTTCGATGTTGCCGTAAACATCTTTTTTATCGGGCAACACAATGCCCTTATCGCGAATGGTGTAATCTCCACCCGGAACATTTTTGCAAACTTGTTCGATGATGCGAATCGATTGGCGCATCTCTTCGATGCGAACCAAATAGCGATCGTAAATGTCACCGTTCGTACCTACGGGAACATCAAAGTTCAGTTGATCATAACCATAGTAAGGTGTGAGTTTGCGTAAATCCAAGTTTACACCGCAAGCACGCAACAATGGCCCCGTATAGCCCCACTCGATAGCCTCTTTCGCCGAAACAGGAGTGACACCTTGGGTTCTTTTGATAAAGATTTTATTTTCGAGCATGAGCTTCGTGATCTCGTCCACTTGTCCGCGCATGTCTTTGCAAAAAGCCAGCACGTCATCGAACCAGCCTTCCGGGGCATCCTGAGCCATACCACCCACGCGAGTCATCGACACTGTCAAACGAGCTCCACACAATTTTTCAAACAAAGTATAAACTTTTTCGCGGTAGGTGAAGAGGTGAAAGAAGCCCGTCAAAGCTCCCAGATCCACACCACCCGTCCCCACGGCCACGATGTGATCAATGATGCGCGAGAGTTCACACAAAATCACCCGCATGGCCTGAGCCCGCGGCGGAATTTCAACACCCAAAAGTTTTTCAACGGCTTTGCAATATCCGACGTTGTTCATCGGCGCCGAGCAGTAATTCAACCGATCTGTGTAAGGAATCACCTGATTGTAGGGATGAGTCTCGGCCATTTTTTCAAAACAACGATGGAGATAACCGATCTCACATCCTGCCCGCCGAATAGTTTCACCTTCCAGTTCAACCATCACCCGCAAAGTTCCGTGCATCGCCGGGTGCGAGGGTCCGATGTTGAGAGGCACCAAATTTTCATCCAGCACATTTCCGTCGCGGCCCTCTTCGTTGTCGAAGTGGATCGGCAAGGCGACGTCACAGTGTTGCTGGGCATCCGCCTCGTAGTCTTTGCGCAAAGGGTGACCGACAAACTGATGGTGAGTTAAAATACGGCGTAAATTTAAATGCCCGGTGAACTTCACACCAAACATATCCCAAGCTTCGCGCTCAAACCAATCGGCAGCTTTCCAGGCGCGAGTGGCCGTTTCCACTGCTTCACCTTCAGCCAACTGAGTTTTTATGCGCAATCGAGAGCCATCTTTGGATGAGAACAGGTGATAAACAACGTCAAAACGCTTTTCGCGATTGGGATAATCGACTCCGCAAACATCCATCAAAAAATCAAAGCGTCCCGAACTTTTGAGATGTCGCAAAAGAGCCAACACATCCGCTTTGGGAATTTCAACAATGTCATCTCCCACGGAGTGAATGAACTTGTAGTCCTTGATGTTGAATTTACCAATGAGGTCTTGTTTGAGAGATTCAAGCTTTGTCATAAGGAGATTTCCAGTTCTCTTTCCAAGGGCGTGGTTGATTGTTCGCAATCATTTTTTGCAGCACCATCAGGCCATCCAAGACGGCCTCAGGTGTGGGCGGACAACCAGGGACATAAACATCCACCGGAATCACTTTATCCGCCCCTTGCAAAACATGGTAGGCGCGATAAAAACCACCGCTGCTGGCGCAGGCGCCCATCGAAAGAACATATTTGGGATCCAACATTTGCTGGTAAATTTGCACTAAGACCGGGCCCATTTTTTCGGTGATGGTGCCGGCAACGATCAGTAGATCGGCTTGGCGCGGAGAAAATCGAACCACTTCCGCACCGAAGCGCGCGAGGTCATATCGAGGACCCATGACCGACATGAGTTCAATCCCACAACAAGCCGTGCCATATGGCAAAGGCCATAGCGCATTTTTTCGGCCCCAAGCCACAACCGCCTCAAGGCGCGTGGTGAATGCAAACGAGCGCGACAAGTCTTCACCCGCTCGCAGCTGCGCTTGATGAAGTGCCACATCAGGAGTTAATCCTGCATATCCAGTTCCAGGCGTAGGGTCTTGAAGAGAGTCAACTAAAGCACTACGAAGGAGATCTGAAGAAGAACTAGCAGAATTGTCAGAAGAATTATTCATAGAATTCTTAGAGGACACGGCCAGGGCCTCACTTTCATTTGCTATTCATTCCTGAATAATTAACTCCCTTTATCAGAACCTGACAATCCTAATTCGAAGTGGCGAATTTTCCAACGCAATCGCTCAGTTCTGAGCATTTGCATTTGCATTCGCCCACTCGCACTTCTTATCATTCACGCACTGATTTTTTCTATGAGCTGGGATGGAAGTGAGATTGAGAAGTTCAAATTGGTTCTGCAAATAAACTCAACACGCCACTTCCTGAGCACGCTCACACAAGGAGGGAATATGAAAAAAATCATCTCGACGGTATTGGCAACGTGTGGACTGGTCTTAGGTCTAACCTATGGTCCAGTTGCGTTTTCAACAGCAAAAAAAATGGACGCAACTCGCGGCCGCGGCGCTGATCAAGTGGACCTCTTGGTCAAATTGAAAAGTGGTGCAAGCCTACAAAGTTTTCAACGCGAATGGACAGTGGCGATCGATGCCCCTGATGCAAGCACTGAAGTTTTGACGAACCAATGGCTTCGAGTGCAAGGCCCTGCCTCTGCTCTGAATGCACAAATCAGCAGCTTGAGTTCTGTAGCCTATGTTCAACCCAACTACAAAATGCACAGTTTTGGTCATCCCGATTTAGCGCAGTTGAAAGCGAAAGTGGAAGCCAAATTGAATCAACAGGCCGTCGCACCCATGGCTCTGTTGCCTGACAACCCAGCAATTCCTGCAACACCTGTTTTGACTGCTGGCAACGATCCTCTGTTCGACAAACAGTGGGGCATGAAAGATGCGAACGCTCCAGCCGCTTGGGCCATTCACCGTGGGTCTCCAGAAATGATCGTAGCTGTGATCGACACGGGCGTGGACTACACGCACGAAGATCTGCTGCCCAATCTTTGGCGCAATCCTGGCGAGACGGGCAGCGATGCTCAAGGTGGAGATAAATCGACCAACGGTGTGGATGATGATGGCAACGGTTTCATCGACGACGTGGTCGGTTGGGATTTCGCTTCGAAAGACAATCGCCCCTATGACCTAGCCAGCCAATCGCCCCTCGATATTTTGAATGGAGTAAATCCTGGCCACGGCACTCACTGCGCCGGCAACGTGGCCGCTCGCGGAAATAACGGCAAAGGAATTTCTGGCGTTGCTCCAGAAGTGAAAATCATGGCGATGCGATTCATCACCGAAGCTGGATCTGGCACAACGGCTGACGCCGTTTTGGCCATCCACTACGCTGTTGATAATGGTGCAAAAGTTTTGTCAAACTCTTGGGGCGGTGAAGACGATCCCAACTCGACGGGCGAAGAAAATATGGCGATGCGCGAAGCGATTGAATACTCTGAAGCCAAGGGCGCACTCTTTGTCGCCGCTGCAGGGAATGGTCGCAACGGTCGGGGATACAACATGGATAACGATCCAAAACCCGTGGTTCCAGCGGCCTATGCTTATGACAGCATCGTCACTGTCGCCGCGATGAACGTGAACAGCGGAATGGGTGCATTTTCGAACTGGGGCCAAGT
>CALCCV010000580.1 GCA_937900305.1 uncultured Pseudobdellovibrionaceae bacterium
GTCACTCGACTTGGGTTATCGTTTCATTCCCTTTTTGTTTGGCGCGATCGGCGTAGATGAACAAGAAACTTGGGGATTGACGAACCGAATTTTTGGCACGGACTACGATACAAAACAGGGTTGGAGTTTGAACTCTGAAAAAATTCTTTCTCAAACTCAGCAGACTTCCATTTGTCCACCGGCTCGGGGAGAATGCACGTTCACAATCCAAGAAATTGAGCAGACCTGGATCAATACGGAGACCCAGGAAACTCGTGTCAAAACCATCTCTCGGTCGAACTAGACGCCGGTCATTCCACCGTGACAGGCTGAGGGTGAGCTCATAGAGTGGCGCAGATTGAGACTCTTTGGAGGCGGCTGTGCTGGGAATTTTTGGAATCTTTTTTGCTCTCTGTGGTTTAATGTATTTGGCCTATCGTGGCCTGAATGTTCTGCTGTTGGCGCCGCTCATGGCCCTTTTGGCTTGCCTCTTTCACCCAGGCACTCCTTTGCTCGCCACCTACACGCAGATTTTTATGCCGGCATTGGCAAATTATCTCATGCAGTACTTTCCGATTTTTGTTTTGGGGGCTATCTTTGGCAAAGTGATGAACGATTCAGGCGCAGCTTACAGCATCGCCGATTTTATCACGCGCAAACTGGGTCCTCGCCATGCCATTCTGGCGGTGGTTTTGACTTGCTCATTTTTGACCTATGGCGGTGTTTCCCTTTTTGTGGTGGCATTTACCATTTATCCGATTGCGCAAACCTTGTTTCGCCAAGCGCAGGTGCCGCGACGCCTGATTCCAGCCGCGATTGCATTGGGCTCATTCACCTACACGATGACAGCCTTGCCGGGGACACCGGCCATTCAAAATGCGATTCCCATGCCAGTGTTTGGAACGACAGCGTTTGCTGCCCCGCTTCTGGGTCTGTTGGGTTCGGCAGTGATGTTTGTTTTTGGCATGGGCTGGTTGCTTCGGCAGACCCGCAGAGCAAAGGCCAGGGGAGAGGGGTTTTCGCTCGCGGCTGAAGACTCAAGTGACGTCTTCCTGCCAAAGTCCTATCCAACTGTGGCCTTGGCCGTCCTTCCGCTGCTTTTAGTTTTGGTATTGAACTACTTGTTTTCCAACTATGTCATTCCGGCGATGGACGTGTCCTTTTTGGCAGATTCCAAATTCGGTGGCACCAATTTGCAAAAGGTCTTGGGCCTTTGGTCCCTCGTCACCGCTCTCGCGGTCGCACTGGTCACTTCATTGATGTTGTTTCGCAAACACTTTGGCAAATGGGCTGAAACTTTGAACTCGGGCACGTTCGGTTCAATGCTGCCAATATTTAACACTGCTTCTGAGGTGGGTTTCGGCGCCGTGATTGCCTCACTGGCTTCTTTTGAATTGATCAAAGTGGCTTTGCTTCAGATTTTTCCGCAAAATCCGCTGATTGCTCTGTCGGTCAGTGTGAATGCGCTCGCCGGAATCACTGGTTCTGCCAGTGGCGGGTTGAGCATTGCGCTGGGGGCCCTTGGGCAAACGTTTGTTGAGCGCGGCGCTGCCGCTGGTGTCTCGATGGACGCCATGCACCGAGTGGCAGCCATCGCCTGCAGTGGACTCGATGCACTTCCCCACAATGGCGCTGTGATCACCTTGCTAACGATCTGTGGCCTGACTCACCGAAAATCTTATGGCGACATCTTTATGGTCTCCGCAGCGGGAACTTTGTTAGCCAACGTCCTCGTCGTGATCGCAGCTAGCGTTTAAAAAAATGGATGGCGGGGTGGGATCGAACCACCAAAAATAATTTTTTCGTACAGGTCCGGAGACGCCGATCGAAACGACGTCTCCGGTTGAAAATGAAATTTGCAACCTTATCGAGTGATTCGGAATCCCTCGCCCACGACGCTCACGCAAGAGCGGCCTGAGTCTTTGCTGAAGGAGGCGTTGCGAATGTAGTCGAGGTGGTATTTGTTTTCAGCCTGCTTGACGACTTCATCCATAAGTCCGAATGATCCCGTCCATGAAGAAAAACAATAGCTCTCATTCAATCGGCCCGTTGAAGCGAGTTTGTTGATGTTTTCTGGCGGCTGGGCGTGTTTCATGGACACCCATTGGGCATCGAGAACTTTAACGCTCTGGGATCCGCAACTCACCGATAATAGTGCAAGAGCGATTAATGAGAGATAAGTTGTTTTTAGTTTAAGATAGTTCATAGGTATCCTTCTCCGGTGACAATGATGCAAGTGCGACCCACGATCCAAGCGTTGAATCCGTCATTTTCGACAGTGACTTGCCGGACGGATTTTAAGGAGGGACCTTTTTTATCGCCAGTCTGGCCGGGAATGTAACCCTCTTTGGACTGCGAGGCCGCATTGCTAAACGCGGATCGAAGGGTCGGCTGGCCTAGAGAATAGCCAGCAATGGACCATGAACAGTCTCGGCCTTCGATGGTGCCGATGGATTTTGAAGGTGTTGGTTTTTCTTCGTAGCTGATGTAGCTAAACTGTTTGGCCGTTTGAACTGAGGCGCAGCCAATCATAGTTAGGGCCGCGAACCACAGGCCAGTCGTCGCAAAAAAACCTGCTCGAAAGCGGGAACGAAGTGGTGTTTTTTTCATAATGTATAAACTCCTTATGTATTCGATCTAATTGGTCATTAAATCTACGGACAAATTTCGACAGTGGCAGTTCCG
>CALCCV010000581.1 GCA_937900305.1 uncultured Pseudobdellovibrionaceae bacterium
ATCTGGCGGTCGCGGGCACCTCAACGGTGGCTTTGTCTGTCATGAGCTCGGCGACGGCCTGATCTGGTCTGACGCTGTCACCAGGTTTTACCAACCATTTGATCAACTCGCCTTCCGAAACTCCCTCGCCAAGTTCTGGCAAACGCAACTCTGTGACACTCATGATCTTTGCTCCCTTCGCTGTTTTTCGACAATACCCTTCATGAAGAACTCTCCGGCACGGTAAGAACTTCGCACCAGTGGGCCACTGGCCACGTAAAGAAATCCCATTCCTTCGGCGGTCAACTGCCACTCTTTGAACTTATCTGGATGCACATACTCTTCTACTCGCAGATGCCTTTGCGTTGGCTGGAGATATTGACCAAAGGTCACAACATCGCAATCAACATTTCGCAAATCGCGCAGTGTTTGATGAATTTCATCATCGGTTTCGCCGAGTCCCAGCATCAACGAAGACTTCGTGTAGCGAGTGCGATCTTTGCGTTTAACGGCCGCGAGGACCTCGAGAGATTGGCGATACTTGGCGCGGGGATCTCTCACTCGATTGGTCAGGCGCTCGACGGTCTCAACATTGTGAGCAAACACGTCGGGTTTGGCCTCCGTGAGCAGCTCGACGAGCGGCAATGTTCCCCGAAAATCTGGCGTTAAAATTTCAATGATCACATTTGGATCTAAACGTTTGATTGTGGTGACGGTGCGGGCGAAGTGGCTGGCGCCCTGATCAGGTAAGTCGTCGCGATCGACGGAGGTGATCACAACATAATCCAATTTCATTTGCGAAATTGAGTACGCCACTTTTTCAGGTTCAAAAGCATCGATGGCGCCTTTGGGGTTGCCAGTTTTGACATGGCAAAATCGACAGCCCCTTGTACAAACTTCGCCCATGAGCATGATGGTGGCGGTACCGCCGCTCCAGCACTCTCCCATGTTCGGGCAGCGAGCTTCTTGGCAAACCGTCGCCAGCTTCAAGTCGCCCATCAACCCTTTGATGCGCTCGTAATTTTCACCCGCGGGAGCTTTGACTTTCAGCCACGAGGGCTTGGCCAAACGCGGAGCTTTTAATTTCTCCATGTCATTAGCTTTATCAAGAGCGCTTCTGAGAGACAACTGAGCATTTGCGCTTTGGCGAAGTCTCGATGACGGTGGCTAGGGGCAAAAGTAGGCAATTCCTGTGACGGCGCCGCCTAGGCCCGACGTCTCTTGCATAAAAACGTAGTTTGCCCCCTTTTGTGCGGCTTCTTTTTTCATGTCTTCGAGGGCCTCTTCGGGAGTGGCCTTGATTGAATTCGACCGGCCCATGATTTTTCCGATTTCGCGACAATCCTCAGCGGCGGCCTTGCGTTCGACAGTGATGTCCTTTGCCGTCATTAGAACAGGTGGGCTTGAGCAGGCCACAAATAAAAAACTCAAACTCAAGGCCATCGTCCCGGAGATGGAACTGTTCCAGCTCTTTTTTGGGTTATTGAATCCATTGCATCCGTTCGATGTTGCGCAGGTCTGTGTCATCAAGCCTCCCGATTGGCGAATATTTTTTAGCAGCGAAGAGATCTTTTCATCGTCGAATCAAAAATTCAAAGCCGACTGCAGCGATGGCCGCAGTCGCTGGAGCGTGAGGCCCGTAAGCCGCAAAAGCCTGGATCCGCTGTTGGGTATCGGTCACAGGCTTGACTCACTCGGCTGCGAATTCTTGTCATGGGCAACAGAAGACGATAAAACCGCGCGATGGAAACTTGCCAGGTTTTGAGGCGCTATAAGCGATTTTTTGCGGATGTGGAGATAGATGGCCAGGTGCACGTGGCCCATGTGCCAAACACAGGATCGATGAAGGGCACTTTGGACTTCCCCTGTCGGGGGTTAGTGAGTCGGAGTGACGATCCGAAACGAAAGTTGGCCTTCACGTTGGAGTTTTTGGAATTTCCGGATGGTCATTGGGTTGGAGTCAACACCCATAAACCGAATCGATGGGTTGAAAATACACTTCGATCCCAAATGGCTCGAGGAGAATGGGATTTCGACGAACTCAAACGGGAGGCCGCGATTTCTGCGGCGACGAAGTTTGATTTTTGCCTCAGCCGTACCGGAAAAGTTCAAAAACTATGGATTGAAGTCAAAAATGTTTCGATGAAAATTGAAAACTCAGCTGCTTTTCCAGACGCCGTTACTGAACGGGGCCGCAAGCATCTCTTCGAGCTGGCAAAAAAGTGCAGAGATGGGGATTTGGCCGAGTTGTGGTTTGTCGTCCAGCGCAGCGATTGCCAAAGTTTTGTCGTGGCCGATCGCATCGATCCACTCTACGCCGAGGCTCTGTCTGGTGCCCTCGCGGCCGGAGTCAAAATGAAAATTTTTACCTTGAATCGAGAGTTAGGCTCACTCAACGAACAGGCGTCCTTGCCGTTTCTAGGGCGAGAATCTCAAATCTCTTCGTGATCGCTGCAATCGAAATGTCGAAACGGTTGATTATATAGTCAGATGGTCAACATTTTGACATCAAAGCTCAATTAAAAAAAACTTAGAAGAGTTCAGTTGCTTTCAATCCGCGGCTCGTTCTTTGCTAAGGCTCTTTGCCATGGACGGGCCCATGCAGCTGTGGTTGATGAACCTTACTTTAGAACTTTTGAATCTTTCGAAGCTGATTTCGGTTTTGGAGATCGGAAGAGCGTCGTG
>CALCCV010000582.1 GCA_937900305.1 uncultured Pseudobdellovibrionaceae bacterium
GCGACGGCTCGTCTAAACACCTCGCAGTCGAACATCGCGAACAACGACTCCCAGGCCGCGAGCGCACGGGCAGAAATCAGACAGTACGAAGCCCAGCGATTCGGCCTTGTTCGTCAGCGCTCAGCACTCCAGGCCCAATTGGGAGCCCAGCCCCCAGCTGTGGAGTAGCGATTCGCGATTAACGGGCGACATTCCACCAGAGATCGCCCGGTCGCGCGAGCGTCTGCAAAAATCTCCACACCTTGGCGTCGTAGTGCACATTTGAAGGGATTGCGGGAGGTAGCTGGCAAGGCTCAGCAAACTTCTCCAGAGTTTTCATATAAAGGCTATTGGGCAGTTTTTGAATCTGCAAAATTCGCGGATCTTGGGGCGACAAAACCCTGACATCGACCAGAACTAAAGTCACAGCCGCCGGAAGGGCCACCCGCAGACAGGACGACAACGTTCCACTTCCCACTGAAACCCAAACCCTTTGTATGGAATTTTTACCTTGGCTCGTTTCAATTTCGTGCCAAATCTCGCGCACGGCCCGTTCGAAATATTTGTGAAAAATCGGATCATTGAAGCCGAGCGGGATTTGCTGAGATCGATAATCTTCCTCGACAAAGCCTTGTGCCTCGGTCGTCGCCGACGCTAAAGAGTCAGTCAAAAAAACCTTAGCACCATAACTTCGAGCTAATTTAGAAAATGGATGAAGATGTCCAGACGATCCATTCGACTGGTCTTGTTCGCAAAACAAAATGCACTCTAAACCGAGAAGATGGGCCGAAACCGCAAGCGCCACTTGGGCGAAGCCCGCAAAGGGACTGGCGTAAACGAAGGTTTTGCAACCCGACTTCGCAAGCTCCTGTAAATAGGGCATGCACGCTCTTTGCTTGGAACCTCCCAGTAACAAATCATCGCGAAGGACCTGAAGGCCTCCTTGTTCAGACCGCACGCCTTCGATCTGAATTGGAAAGTCCGGAGTTCCGATATCGGCAGTTCCAATAGCGGTATTGATGGATGTCGGCGGTAAATTCTGTGGGGACTGAAAAGGTTCTAGCATGTACGCTCCTCCCACAAACTAGTGACGAGGAGACGAAAACACAACCGGAAGCACACCCCTATTCTGATGGGATTCGATGCGATATTGGCTCCCTGGAGTGAGAGCCTTTTAAAAGTTAGTAAGTGACGTGGTGGTCGAGGGCCTCGTGGAGGCGCGGATCTTTGATGGGCACCAGATTGTGTTTTTCAAAGAATCGGAAAAGTGTAAACAGGAAGACTCCGGCAAAGCCTAGGAAAATTCCGATTTCCCAAAATCCGAAGAGCAGCTGTCCTTCGAAAAAGTTGGGATAAACCATCCAATAGATATCCACGTACTGCATCACCAAGATCAGCACGGAGACGGCAATCAAAACACTGCCATTGCGCTTCGACCCACGGGGCAAGAGAACAAGAAATGGAAAAATAAATCTGAAAAAGAGAAGCCCCAAAGAAATCCACAACCAGCCGTGTTGCGAGCGCATGATGTAGTACTCTGTCTCTTCGGGAATGTTTGCGTACCAGATCAACATGAATTGCGAAAAGGCAATGTAGGCCCAAAACACAGTGAAGGCTTTCATGAATTTCGCAACATCATGCTGGTGCTCTTCGGTGATATAACCCCGCACCAAACCCGAGCGGCGAAGCAAAACAATGATGATACTCAATGCAGCCATCGTACTTTGAAAAAGGCCCGCAAAACAATACACACCAAAGATCGTAGAGTACCAAGTGGGAAGTAAGGACATCAAAAGGTCGACAGAAAACAGAGAAAAGAAAATAGCAAAGAACAAGACGAAAGCGATCGAATAACCAACGCTTTTGTGAGTGATATTTTCGTCCCCCGTCAGATCTTGCCGAAGGGAACCACCGACCAACCACTTTTTAAAGAGCAAAAGTCCGCCGCAAAAGACCACCAGGCGAATCGCAAAAAAACCAGGATTGAGGTAAGCTGATTTCAACTGGAGGAGATGGTCGGCCGCCACTTTTTCGGCATCTGCCCATGAATACAAAATCTTGGCGCCGACGAATAAAATCACGGCTCCAACGGCCATGGCCGGAAGATAAGAGGTCAAACCCTCGGCAAGGCGACGAACAGTGACACTCCAGCCGGCTTTTGTGAGGTGATTGATGGCCGCAAAAAACAATCCACCAACTCCTAAACAAGCAAAAAAGAAAAAGGCCGTCAGAAAAGCCGACCAAGCTCGCTGAGGAGACTGCATGAGCCCGACGGCGAAGGTGATCAAACCAATCGCGAACAAAATGTAGGGAGTCATTTTTAGCCAACTCGGAAGAGAAAATTTACCGAGGTAGAGGTCTTCGTGAGAGTGTGATTGTGCCATCTCTTTTTATCCTTCGAAAAGTAATACGAAAGTCTGTCTAAATCTCAAGTTCAAATCTGCTTCAGCGCAAGAACCTTTATTTTTGCAAATGTCGAATGTACTGCACCAGTTGCCAGCGATAGGTCTGCGGAACATGACTGGCGTAGGGGCCCATCAGACCTTGGCCCATCGTGATGGTGTGATAAAGTCGTCCATCTTCCCAGTTTTTAATTTTGTCGGTCAAAAGGGACGGTGGCTTCAACGCCATCTTTTGGCCCACCGATAAATCGGCTCCACCCTGACCTTGAGGACCGTGGCAAACCATGCAGTGAGTTTCAAACTGTTTTTGGCCGACCAAAAGAACTTCAGGAGAAGAATCTGCAGCCATGGGATTTTTCAATTCGCGCGCGGCCGCATCCACATCATTGCCATAGGGATACGGACGAAAGCCAACTGGAGCCGTGTGCT
>CALCCV010000583.1 GCA_937900305.1 uncultured Pseudobdellovibrionaceae bacterium
GAATGATGGGTCTTCGATCAAAAGAAAAGCTGGTTTCTTGGCGGCGGAGAAGTTGTTTCGACATTATAAAGAGGTGGATCCGGTTTATTATCATTCGAATGATTCGGTTGTGGAGCTCCGTCGGTTTTTGAAGAAAAAAGAACAAGAGAAGATGCGAGATGATCTGAAGCGAGCCAAGGGTGAGGGCGATTCGAAGGCCAAAGCTGCCTGAGGAGAAGGTATGAAGTTTGAGAAGCGCAAAGTGGTTTTGAAACGAATGAGTGAAGCCGGTTCCAATTGGCACGCAAAATTGGTGACTCAATTGAAATTGACCGAACATCAAGCCGAATATGTGGCGGCGTTGGCCGAAGGGAAAAGCGTTGAAGAGATTTTTTTGAAAAATCTCGAGCAAAAGCAATGGACGGATTTTGTGGGTCTTTGGAATTTGTTGGAAATTCTGTTCAAGAATAAATTGATTTTGGAACCTTTGTATGAAGATTTCACGGCGTCGTGTGGGGAAGAGACGAGATCTGCCAAGCAATTGGCAAGTGCTCGGTGGGACTCCAGGAGCGCAGGAAAACCTTGGTCTTATGAGGAGTTTGTAGCGTTTCCATTTTTTAGGTCTTTGCCGCCGGCGGTGCAAGATCTGTTGTTTCGGCAGTCGCGGTTGCATGAGATTGCTCCGGCTTGTCAGATCATTCGGCATGGGGATATGGATCGCCGATTGTTTGCCCTTTTGGAGGGACAAGTTGGTGTGTATGCAGCTCTGGATGAACATCGAAAGATTCGTAAGCATGTTTTGCCGTCGCCCAGTGTATTTGGTGAGCGCGGATTCTTTTTGAATCAGCCGCGATCGGCAGATATTGTGACTTTGACCCAGTGTCGAGTGGCCAGCATCTTATTTCCAAACCAACTGGATGATTTGATTCAAAAGGACAAAGCTGAGAATTTGAGTTACCGACTTTTTGTTTTGAACACGATTGAATCGTCGCCATTTTTTCAAAATTTTTCGGCAGAAATTCGTGATCGATTTGCCTTCTTGGGAAAGATTTTACCTTATAAGGAGCAGTCGGTTGTTGTCAAAGAGGGTGAATTTGCGGATTCAATGTACTTTGTGATCCAGGGTTCTTTGTCGGCTTATCAAGGTAAAACTTCGATTCGGGTGATGAAGGCCGGCGATAGTTTTGGTGAAATTGCGCTGTTTGTGAATGGCGGTCAGCGGTCGGCGAGTGTGGTGTGTCAGTCCGAGTGCCTGTTGCTGGAAATTCGGTGGCAGGATCTGATTTCATTGCTCTCGCAAAATTTGAAGTTAGCCAAAGAGTTCCAAGAACTGGCGGTGAAGCGATTGAGGGATGATGAAAATCGAAAGTCTCGAGTGGCTTAAGATTTGAATCTTAAAAGGTGATTTGAACTTAGTTGCTGAAGCCAAAACCAAAGGTAGGTAGGGTCATGGTTTTCTGATGACCTTCGTTGTCGGCCTCAAGCTCGAAGGTGTAGTGTCTGACTTGTAGGCAGGGTGCGATAAAAAAATCGTTGGAAAATGGATAGCGCCAGCAGGTTTGAATTGCGGCGACGGGTGTGTTGAAGCTTTGAGAGTTGGCCTGCGCGACTTTGTAAATCACGGCGGATGTGCCGTAATCTAATTTCCAATCGAAATGCCAAGCCGGGATGAGAGGGCCGCGGAGAAAGACCGTCACATCGTCACTGGACCAATAGTATCCGTTGGCGTTGGGCGCCGAGAGATTTTCCAAAGTGCTGGTGTAGGTGAGACCGACAGTGAAGAGGCGCTCTGTGCTGAGGTTGTAGCCCAGCGAGGCGTTGCCATAGAAAGCTTGAAGACCTGGTGAGTTGGGAGTGGATTGCCAGAGGTTGAGTGGCGCGCCTTCCGTGCCTAGAAAGATGCCTGCCAGTGCGGTGGTGGGTGGGGACAATGGCACTAAAAGCGCAATTAAAAGCCAAACGATCCGTCTAGATTTTGTTTGGGAGAGTTCTTGCATAAAGAAATCTTAACACCGAGGTCCGTGGAGCTCTTGTGAATTTTGGAACTCCCGATGATGGTCGCAGCCCGGCTTGTGCGATCAAAGTCGAGATGTGGGAATCTTTCCACTTTAGACTTTTCATCGCTGCGCCGAAGAAATAAGAGATGAACAAGTTTTTTTTACCAATGTTTCTGATCTTCGCGTCTCTGGGCTTTGGCTTAGTGGCGTGCAATAAGGAAGCGCCTGGGGATGAAGACGTGGCTCCGTCGATCAATTCTCCGCCACCCACACAGGAAGAAGAGGAGCAGCCCGAGCCGACTCCGCCAGTTGTGACACCAGAGCCAGCTCCCCCCAAAAGATATTTGTATGTTTCTAGTGGAGTTTGTTTTTCGGGAGCAGGGAATACAACATTCACAACTTCAACGGCTTCAAATTTGATTTACCGAATCGATTTGGAATCCGCTTTGCGCGAGAATGTTTTAGCGGACTACAACACAGCACCGGCACAGGCGGGAGATTCGCCAGCCGGCCTAGCCTTGAAAAATGCATCCACCGTGATGACGATGGTGGAAACCACCAGTGGTCGTAGAATTGAGATCGTCAAAAAAGATGGCAGTGATCGCTCACCTTTCACAAGTAGCGCATTCGTATTGAGTGGAGTGTTGCGGGCTCTCGTTTTGGGTACCGATGGAGCTGTGTTTTTAAGTAAAAGTACGGCGATTGAAAAAATGAGTGCGCTGGCCGTTCGACAAACAGTGGGTGCGGCCTTGCCGTGGGTGAGTGCTCCGGCTGGAAGTTGTGCAACGTCGACGACGATGATCACATCGGTCGCCTTGCTGCCTTCAGGAAAATTGGTTTTTGCGCATGCGGGGGCGGCTCAAAATCGCATCGGCGTCATTAGCGACACCGGCTATTCTGCGGTTGCAAATTGCTTGGCAGCGACAAATGCTCCGGTGGCCGCGGCGTCACCGACGGCGCTGGCTTTGGCTGATTCGAACACAGATCTTCTGGTGGCCTATGCAGGAACAACCACTGCAGCGGGAATGAACGCGATTTACACCTATGATATTGCAGACAGCACCGGTCTGATCACGAATCCAACAAAATTATTGGATGCAAATACGGGTGCTTCGATTTTTGGAATTTCGGCGATGGCATATGACGGTGGGACTCAACATCTTTACGTGGCGACCTCGAATGGCACATCGACGACGATCACGAATTACAACATTGAAAAATTCAAATACGATGCCACGGCCAAAACACTAAACAAAGTGGGCGTGTTGCCCTTTTATCCATTTGGATTCGACACCAAGTGCATCAATGGTTTAGTTGTCGGCGAATAGCTGAGTGCCCTGGCGTTCAAACACAGTCACTTTTCTTCAGACATTTTTTTGAGGTCGCGGGCGCGATCTTCTAAGTTTCCGATAAAAATCTTTTTCTGAGAATCGGTGTAGGTGAGTTGCGCGAGCTGCTTGAGCCAACGGCTGCGATGAGCGGCCAAGGCCGCTGTGTATTCGGGAAGTTGCTGATTTTGATACAAGCTCGGCCAAGCTTCAATGGTTTTTTGAACGCGTTCGGGTTCGAGTTGATTTTGCTCGAGCCCACTTTGTTTTTCAAAAACGGCCAAAAGATGTCGCCGATTGGCGAGGCGTTGGGCATAGGGAAATGGATTTTCTTTCAGCCACTGAACCAGAGACTTTGTCTGTTGATTATTGAGTGGCATCCAATTTTTCAGTCGGTCGACGTATTTTTCAGCGTCGAATCCCTTCTTTTCAAGTTCGCTGGTTTTTGTTTCGAACTCCTTGCGAAAGTTTTGCCAATTTTTGAGGGTCAGATCGGAGCTTGCGGTTTTGGCAAAGGGAGCAAGACTGGCCATCGATTGATCAAAGATGTTCTGGAGGCGTTGCGCGCGATCTTGAAGTTGCGCTTCGAGCCTGGCGGGATCTGCTTGCCCCTGGGCCAAGCGATCGCGAGTTTCGAGGAGAAAGTCTGAAAATTTGGCGAACGACTCTTTTCGGAGATGATCGAGGCCGGCCTTGGTTTCAGTTCGAACTTGTTTTTTTTGTTCCGAATTGAGATCGAAGTAGTCATCGGCTTGCCAAACAATATAATCATCGGCCCATTGGTACGCCAACTTGGAACTCGAGCAACCGGTCATCAGCGGAGACAGGAACATAACCACTAGTGAAGTCATCAAGAAAACAACAAGACCATCTGCGAAAGAGCGGCGAAGCTTTAAGGGCCAAATTGGTTTTTGAATCATGAGGTTCCTCCAACTGGTCGAACAAAATGGTCGAATAAACCAAGGACAGGGTACTGAAATTCACGAGGATTGACACTGTGATTTCGTACTTTCTTGGCGGTTGACAGCCTGAATTCAGTCATTTACAGCGCTGGGGGTGTTGAAGTTTGATCCCGCAAATCCCTTTCCACTCCACGCTGAAGGTAGCCACAGTTACTCTGAAGCGAAAGATCACGCCACTTGTGTTGACGCTTGGTTGGGCTTTCGGTTTGGAAGTGTCGAAGTAGCAGATCCGTCGCTATATGGGGGAGAGGAGGCGGGGAAAGAAACTTGGTCGCACCTTTCGCCACAAGCGTACCAGACTCCGTATGTGGAGATCCGCCAGATGTTGGAGCTAGTCCAGCTCGGCGCCGGAGACCGAGTGATTGACTTGGGCTGTGCATTTGCTCGGGTGGCCTTCGTGATGGCCCTTCATTTTCGAAAATCAGAGTTTTTGGGGTTTGAAATTTGCGCTGATCGAGTGCGAGAGGCCCGACGAGTTTGGCAAGAATTTACAAAGTGTCTTCCTGCTGACAATGATGTCTTCGAAAGAGCGTCGTCGTTGAACATTGTTGAACAGGACCTCGCATCGGAAGGCTGGATTTTACCCTCAGCTACGGTCTATTTTATCTATGACTTCGGAAGCGAAATCGATGTGAGGAGGGTTCTCGAAAAGCTCAGGCTTGCGGCGGGAAATCCTGGCGCCGAAGGTGATTTTTTGGTGATTTCGCGAGGACGCCGTGTCCACCAATTGATTTATCAGAGCCACGCCTGGCTTGGTGAAAATGTGGTTCATCGAAATTTACATTTTACGATTTTTAGAAGCCGATGAGGCCGCAATTTGGTTTCGTTTTGGCTTCATTTTTTTTACAATTCTGTGCATTTGGGTTGGCTCTGGCGGCGCGGTTCCCTATAGTCCGACACGACAATCCCCTTTTTGTTGTGGAGTTTTCAGTGAATACTTTTAAGCTTCGGATCGCCCTTAGAGCTGGTGGGGCTGCGATCTTTGGGATGCTGCTGTTTGGCCTTCCGTCTGCGAAGGTTTCGGCCGGCGTTTTGTTGCAGGGTTTTTATTTTGATGCGCCTTCAGATCAGGGATCTCAATGGTGGGATCGGTTGGCAGGGCAATCGCAATCGATAGCTAACTCTGGTTTTACGGCGGTGTGGATCCCGCCCGTGCTGAAAGGGTCTTCGGGCGGCTATTCGTCGGGCTATGATCCCTTTGATGATTATGACATTGGTTCAAAAGAATATTTAGGGACGGTTCCCACGAAGTGGGGCTCTCGCGACAATTTGTTGCGAAGTGTGGCGATGATGAGGGCCAACGGTCTTCAAGTTTATGTGGATATGGTGATCGCCCATCGCAAAGGGGACAGTGGCGATAAAAGTTTTCGTTATCGAGATGCCTATGGAGGTTGGCATGGGCGCTTTGCGAAAAGCTGGCTTGATTTCAACAGTGAAGACTCGGAGTGGGGGCGGGCTTTAAATTTTAGTCAAGCGTACGTTCGAGACCAATTGAAATTTGCCGGCGATTGGTTGGTAAAAACTCTGGGCACTCAAGGTGTTCGAATGGACTTTGCTAAGGGAGTTCCAGGTGAGTACCTGAAAGAGTATTTAGGTTTTGGGGCGTTGTCAAAGCAGCTGGCCATCACGGAATACTGGAGTGAAGACGTCGATTTTCTGTCGCGATACGTGCACGAAGAATTGCAAAATCGAAGTTTGGTTTTTGATTTTCCACTTTGGGGAAAATTAAAAGACATGTCCAACAAGGGCGGACTGTTCGACATGCGAAATTTAGTTCGCGCAGGACTAGCAGGCAGAGATCCACACTTTGCGGTCACCTTTGTTGAAAACCACGACACGGATCGGGGTTTTCCGACCTTGCAGAACAAACATTTGGGTTACGCCTACATTTTGACGAGCGAAGGTTATCCTTCGGTTTTTTGGAAGGACTACTTCGAATATGGTATGAAGGGTCAGATTGACAATTTGATTTGGATTCATGAAGCTCTTGCGAAAGGCTCGACGGAGTATCGCTGGACAGATGAAGATCTGTTGGCCTACGAGCGCACAGAAGGCGTTGGACTCTTCGTTGCACTCAACGACAATCAACAGTCGGCCCGACGGGAATGGATTCAAACGCGATTTGGAGCCCATCAACTTTTACACGATTACTCTGGCCACGGTCCAGATCTTTGGACTGATGGGGACGGCAAGGCGTGGATCGAGGTTCCACCCAATTCTTTTGTGGCCTATTCTCGTCCGGGAGTGCAGTGGGCATTTCCTGAAGAGACCTCAAGGATCACGCAAGAGATCGTCGGAGCTTCAGACTTAGATATTCGTCCCGCAGACGCCACCGAATTTCATCAAGTGGCGCAAGTGTATTTGCAAGAAAATCAAAGTTTCAGTTGGCATTTATTTTTTGATTCGAATCAGTGGAGTGAATCTGCCAGGATCTGGTTGCAAGTTCTTTCGCCCGATGGAAAGGTGATCGACAAACAGGCTTTAAGTCGCGAGCAAAATGGTCATGAGCGAGGATTTTGGGTTCCGAGCCGAGGCTGGTACCGAGTGGAAGTGAAGTCGCAAGGCACTCCTGAGGGGCAACCGAATACACCTTTTTGGTTGCAACTGCACTATCAGGCGCCGCGGTCTTTTTAGAGCCAGCCCATGAGTGAGAGCTTCACACCGACGGTGAGTTCGGATGGCCAATAGAGCTGATCTTGCTGGTCGGGCTTTGAGACCGCCGAAAGATTTGCGGAGGCTGCATAATTTTGGAATGTGTAATTGGCTTGAACATAAGTCACTTGAGATTGCCATCGCGAGTACGTGCTTTCGAGGTAGCTGTAAGTTCCGCCGGCTTGGCTGCTGAAGGAGAGCCGCGGAAAAAGTTGGTATCGATATCCCAAGTTCATTTGAGTGCGGCCGGTCTCGCGCGAAAAGTAATAGATATCAAAGCTCGGAATTGCCGCCATTCCCAGATCTTCGGCGGAATCATTGATTGCGTAGGGCGCCGTTGGTGAAACTCCGGTGCGACCTTGGTCGGGCGAATAGTTTCCTTGCATCTCGGGTGCGATGGAGTTTGATGACATTTCTGTCATTCGCTCCTCTAATTTTTCTTCGCCCTTGTAGAGTGAGTGCGTATAAGAGCCATTGAAGTTGAGTGAGAGTTTGGCTTTGACGTAGCTCATTGAGCCGCCGGCTTGCAGGCTGGTGATCTTATTTGAATCTTTGCTTCGACGCGAGGTCGGAAGACTCAGTTGGCCCGTCGCTCGCGAAATCAAAAGAGCATCACCACTCAATGATTTTGGAAATAACTGAGTCACACCCAGATTCAAATCTCCGGCCCCGATGGTGTCAAAGAGCATTCCTCGGACACTGGCCGAGCGAAGTTCTGACAACTGATATTCATATCCCAAACCAAAAACATATTTCGGCATTTCAAAATTTTTGCTGAGGCCCGGAAAGAACTTTCGGGTGGCTTGAGGAATTTCTGGACGTTCGAGAAATGTGAGGAGCGACGGAGTCCAGCGACTTTTCGAATCCGCTTTGATGACACTGACAAAAGACAGGGTCGAACCCGCAGGTGGAGTTCCGCCGGCGACCTGACCGCCACTCATGTCTGACACTTGCGCAGTGGCGCTGGCACTCGAGCGATCACGTTCGCTGATCATCGATTGATTCGAGTATTGCATCATGATGAAAACAGTGGCGAGGCTCATGTCTTTTTCGCCATAGATTGAAGTCGTGCTAGATGATCCGAGAATTCCTGGCGGCACCAGTTCGCTCGAACTTGCGTTGGTCGCAGAGCTGGTTGGGTTTGCCAGTGGACCCATAAATTTAGGTTGTCCTGACGACGAAAGTTTGCGCTGCAGTTGTGCAGGCGTGGCGACTTTTTCTTTTTTCACCGATTTCCAGGGTGTGCGAGGTACGGGTGCACTGAAGCTGGCCGATTTCAAGCCCGCTGATTTCATTTTGAGAGGGTGGCGTCCTTTTGCTCTTGCTCCGACTGAAGGAGCAGCGGATGCCTCCCAGTTGTCAGAGTTGGCCCACTTCACCTTCATAGCTTCGTCATTCGCTCGAGCCGGGCAAATGCCAATGCTGAATCCGCAGACGGCGATGAGAGCCACCTTATCAAGGAGTTGAGAGCTGCGATGGAGGAAGTGAGCTTTTGAAATTCTCATATTGATTGACTTGTGCAGAGACAGGGCCTGTCTCAATCTGATGTGATTCCAAGTCCTTTTCGGTTCGGCGGCGAAGCTGAGGAGGCTTCAGTGAGCCCGAAGATTTTTTTTGTCTCAACCCGACGCAGAGTGTGTCCATTTCTTAGACGGATGTTTGTCTAAAAATGGAATGCCAAAGGGATCAATCGGTGCAATGATTTGCCATGCAAAAATCTGAATCGAATTCCCGATTGAAAGCTGTTCTGGTGAGTGTGCAATTGCCTGGCGTGAGTGCTGAAGACTTACAAAGTTCTTTGGCCGAACTCACTCGGTTGGTCACCACACTTGGCTACGATGTGATTGGGCAGCTGACCCAAAAACGCGATTCTGACCGCCAAGCCACGTTGCTTGGCGAAGGAAAGTTGAAAGAACTGGCTGAGTGGACCAAAGGGCCTGAAGATGAGAGTGATGAGGACGGCGAAGAGAACGATGGCGATGACAGTGCCAATGACGATGACAGTAACGATGACAAAATCGATGAAAAGGAAGAGTCTCAGATTGCGCGGCCCACGGGGCGGGCAGAAATTGTCATTGTAGATTGTGATCTGTCTCCGTCGCAGCTTCGAAACCTGGAAGGCGCTGCTGGCGTGCAAGTTTTGGATCGCACCGGCGTGATTATTGAAATCTTCAGTCGCCATGCTCGCACCAAGGCGGCCAGACTGCAGGTGGAAATAGCGAGACTGGTCTACATGGCTCCGCGATTGCGCGAGACCGGTGGTGGCGCAGATCGCCAGGGCGGCGGCATTGGTGGCAAAGGGGCCGGCGAAACCAGTCTTGAACTCGATCGACGTCGTATTCGCGATCGCATTAAAGAACTCAAGGACGAATTGGCAGCGATCGGAAATGAGCATCAGTTGCGGCGAGCGCGGCGTGAAAAGGAGATCACGGTGGCGCTGGTCGGTTATACCAATGCCGGAAAATCTTCATTGATGCGAGCGATGACGGGGAGCGAAGTGTTGGTCGCCGATAAACTCTTTGCGACCCTTGATACCACCATTCGCCCCATCCATCCTGAAACCATTCCGAAAATTTTGCTGTCGGATACGGTTGGTTTTATAAAAAAACTGCCACACGATCTGGTGGCCTCATTTAAATCAACCTTAGATGAGGCTTCGCACGCTTCTCTTTTGCTGTTTGTCGTGGATGCTTCAGATGGTTCATTTCGATCTCAATTGGCAGTAACTAAAGAAGTTTTAGCTGAAGTTGGTGTCACGGATGTTCCAAGCTTATTGGTCTTGAATAAGCAAGATCGATTGAAGATTGAAGAAAGGTCTCAACTGGCGGCCGAGTTTCCCGATGCCTTTTTTATGTCCACCAGGAGTCCAGAGGATTTGAAGCGTCTTCGGGATACGATTCTCTCATTTTTTGAAAAGGACATGGTCGAAGAAGATCTCTTTATCCCCTACACTGCGCAGGGGGTCGTTGGCGATGTGCGATCCCGCTCGCGTGTGCTGATGGAAACCTATGATGAGCGCGGGGTGACGTTGAAAATTCGAGTGAGTACTGATGTTTTGTCTCAATTTCACAAACGACTGCAGAAAGATCACTGAGTGAAAAATATCGACAAGTCCATGTTGATGAAAAAGATTTGTGAACAGATTGAAAAGGAATTGATTTCGCTCAAGGCGGCGGCGCTCGCAACCTATCAAGCGGCCACGGATGAAGAGGCGAAGCCTGAAAACAAATATGACACTCGAGCCTTAGAGGCGTCTTATTTGGCGGGGGCACAAGCGCTGAGAGTTCGCGAGATTGAAGATCTTTTGAACGTGTACCGATTGCTTTCGTTGCCATCGTATTCGATGGACCAAACCATTGGGCCTGCGGCCTTAGTGAGGTTGCAGTTTGCTCAGAAACAAATTTTGGTATTTATGCTGCCCAAAGGGGGCGGATTGAATGTCAGTGTGGGCTCTCAACAGATTCAAGTCGTGACGCCCGCAAGTCCTCTGGGCGAGGCCTTGGTGGGCTTGGGTGTGGGAGATTCAGCCATTGTTGAAGTCGGTGCAGCTGTCAAAGAGTACGAAATTCTAGAGATTTGCTAGCTGACTACGTTGCTTAAACAGACGCGTGGCTGGAGCTTGAGCTGTTAGAAGGCCGCGTGAGTTCAATGTATTCGTCGTAAGTCATGCGTCGATCGTCTTTCAATGTGACATCTATATCGATGATCCGGTTGGCCACCGTTTGGATAAATTCGTGATCGTGTGAAGTGAAAATCACCGTGCCTTTGAAGCGTTGGATGCCTTCGTTGACCGCTGTGATGCTTTCTAAATCCAAGTGATTAGTCGGTCCATCCAACAACAAAACGTTGGCCCCCGACAGCATCATTTTAGCCAACATGCAGCGAACCTTTTCGCCGCCCGAGAGGACCTTTGGTTTTTTCAAGGCCTCTTCGCCTCCGAAAAGCATTTTGCCTAAGAAGCCGCGGATGAAAGATTCATCTTTCAATTCCGAAAACTTGCGCAACCAATCAATCAGATTGGCGTCTTCCGTGTCAAAGTGTTGAGTGTTGTCGGCCGGAAAATAACTGCGAGTGGTGGTGATTCCCCAGTTGAACGTGCCTGCGTCCGGTTCCATTTCGCCAGCCAAAATATTCAAGAGGGTGGTCTTCGCCAAATCATTGCGACTTAGCAGGACAACTTTGTCGCCCTTTTTGAGTGAGAAGCTGATGTCTTTCAAAAGAACTTCGCCGTTCAATGTCTTGCTGAGCCCCTTCACTTCGAGGAGATCATTGCCGGCTTCGCGTTTAGATTCGAATCCGACGAAGGGGCGGCGCCGCGTGGATGCGGGAAGTTCGGCCAGGTCCAACTTCTCTAGCTGCTTTTGGCGAGAAGAGGCTTGTCGCGATTTGGAGGCGTTGGCGCTGAAGCGTTGAATGAAACTCTTGAGTTCTTCCGCCTTGTCAGAGTTCTTCTTTTGGACATCGGATTTTAATTTTTGGCTCAGTTCGCTGGCTTGGCGCCAAAAATCATAATTGCCAGAGTAGACGGTCACTTTAGAAAAATCGATGTCGGCGATGTGCGTGCAAACTTTGTTCAAAAAATGGCGATCATGCGAGACGACGATCACGGTATTTTTAAAATCGAAGAGAAAGTTTTCGAGCCACTGGATGGCATAGATATCGAGATGATTTGTCGGCTCATCAAGAAGAAGTACATCCGGTTGACCGATGAGCGCTTGGGCCAACAGCACCTTCACTTTGTCCCCGCCCTCGAGATCCTTCATCAGTTTGTCGTTGGCCGAATTGGGAATTCCCAGTCCTGCCAGCAGGACGCCAGCTTCGGACTCGGCTTCCCATCCGTTGAGTTCTGCAAAAACAGTTTCGAGCTCAGAAGCGCGGTCGCCATCTTTTTCAGAAAAATCTGGCTTGGCATACAACGCATCTTTTTCGACCATGATTTTGTAAAGGCGTTCGTTGCCCATCAAAACAGTTTGCATCACGGTGTGATTGTCAAAGGCATAGTGATCTTGGCGTAAAACCGAAAGGCGCAAATCTTTCGCCATGTGCACTTGGCCGCGATTGGGTTCAATTTCGCCGGCGAGAACTTTGATGAAGGTGGATTTGCCGGCGCCATTGGCACCGATCAAACCATAACAATTGCCAGGCGTAAATTTGACGTTCACGTCCTCAAAAAGTTTTTTCCCACCAAATTGCAAAGTCACATCCGACGTACTGATCATGTCTCAACCACCTATTTGAGCTCGTTTTATAGAGCAAAGAGAGCAGAGATTCAATCGCATTGTTCGGCGGGACTTTGCTGATTTACTTCTCAGCGCGTGGATCCAGTTCTTTGCTCGAGATCGGGCTTCCGCCATCACCGACCATGGGTTGGAGTTCTGAGGGATCAAATATGGTGGCCAGGGGGACAAAGTGAACGAGAGGATCTGAAGTTTGCACGCCATTTGCAATTCGCAACAGGATGGCTGGAGGTGCGTAGTACTGAACTTTTTTCTCGCCACCAATGTTTGCGGGATCGTCGATGGCTAGCGATGGTTTGAGATTTCGAGCTTCGGTAAGGATTGCTTCCATCGATTTGCTAAATTGGTCACGCAAATGAGATTCCACCTCCTGAGGTGATTTGTTGCGGAGATGAAGAAACATGGTCATCATCCACGTTTGCATTTTAGCCGTTAGCAAACTGGTTTTGAGTTTTTCCATGTTTTGATCAAGGGTTGCCATGAACTCGTCGGCCGCCTTCATCACATTCTGGTGGAGAATTTGAGAGCTTCTCATTTGACCGAGCAGACTTTGGTACAATGTGAGATTCTCGTTGGCCGTGGTCAGTTGATTGTTGAGTTTGGTTAGCAGCGCTTGATTGGCAGGATTGTTTGCATCAAGGGCTGCGATCTGTGCCGTCAATCTTTTTGCAGTGGCTGTTTCGGTTGGTATACTGCCGCTGATGCTGTCAATGGTCGATTGATCGTCTGCAATTCCTTGGGTCGCATTTGCTTTCCACATTTTATAAACTGTGGTCATCGCTTGAGTGAGTGATTCGGGATATTTTACACTCATTTGCTTGTAAATGATGAAGCTGACGGCGATGTCATTTTCGGCGGCTTTGTTTAAGATAAATCCGCTGAGATTTTTAAAGAAGATTTTCGGATTGGCGAAGTCGGCTTTTATTTTTGCAAGGAAACTGGTGGCTTCGGCTCCATCGTCTCCAGCCCGGCCTTCGGTCATTTTCTTGATGATCAACTCTTTGATGGTGGGATTGGGGAATATCATATCTTTAAGAATTGCATAGGTGTGCGTTTGAAGAATAAAGGATTGCCATAGAGATTGAAATTCAGCCTCGGTGGTGCCCATCCGGCTCCTAGCGTCTGGATAAAAATTGCCGATGGCAGCCGAAGGCACGGTTGGACCTGTGAAAACAAAATTGATGTACTGATTTTCAAAATCTTTGATAAGATCGGCAACGGTTTCAGGTTTGTAGGCTAGCGATTTGGCAAACGTGGTTTCGGTGAGCGGATTTTTGATGCCTCGCAATTGATAAAGTGGAACAAATCGAGAGTCTGTTTCGGGCAACTTTGCGCCTTGGTCCATGACAGGTTTTCCGGCAAAACTCCGGCCGTTCTCCCAGCCCTTTTTTGCGAATCCCCAAAGTTTTTCTCCTTCTTCAGGCCAGATGGCTTTGTAGCCAGCCAGGTTTTGGGGAACATTCAACGCCACGTTGAGTGCCATAGTGATGTGTTCGGCGCAGTAGGTTTGCCACTTTACATCGTCCCTGAGTCTTGTGAATTCCGGTGCTTTGGGATTGTCCACGCCGATGAGCCAAGCGCGATAAAATTCAAGAGTTTCGGCGAGAGTCACCGTTCGAAACCAGTCAAACTTGTAATCTTCGTCTGGAAAAATCGGACCTTGAAAGAAGTCATTCATGATTCGCAAAGTTGTATTGGCATTTTGATTGAAAATTCGAATGCGATCTTTCATCGAAAGTTTTATTTTTGAGTTGGCATCAAAGTCATAGCGCACTCCAAATAGCAGAGGCGGGTACCCTTTGTGACCCCAGGTGTAGTCGTGATAATCAACGGGTGAATTTCGGGTTTGGCCCATTCCAACGTACGCTCCCATGTGGCTAATTCCGTTTTCGCCCTTATTCATGGCCATCAGTTCGGTGAATTTTCCCTTAGCGCTTTCGGGATGTGAATACGTAATGATGCTATAAAGTGCATCGTTGGGATCCGCCAGAAATTCTTTCCGCAAAAAACTGTCCAGATCCTCTGAACCGCGAATTGTTTTATTGCCCACCTGGGCTTGAAATTCGGGTTTATTTAGATCCTCGAGCGAAGTGTAGTACTTGTCGACGGCAGGGAGCGGGCGAATTCCAATTCGGACGGGTTGATTGTCCTTGGTTGTGAAGTTTTTAATTTTCTGTTTGGCTTTGTTAAAAAGAGACGCTGGCAGGGCGGGAGCCGACATTGCTTCACCCGCTTCGTAAAGCCGATAGTGAGATTCTCGATAAAGCATTGGTTTTTGTTGGTGATCAAGAATGACTTTGTCTTCAATTGTCATTTCGCCGTCCTTGAGGGTGAGGCTAGGGACCGAAAGCTCAAAGGTTCCAAATTTATTGGGAGTCAGTTGATAAGTTGTTAAAACCTTATTTGGATTCAGATCCCACGGGCCAGCTACCGTGAATGGACCTTGATAGAAGTTCCAATTTTCAGAAAAACTTGCTGCCGGGGCTCTTGAAACTCCCATCGGTATCTGGGAGGTGAGGTTAGAAACCGTGCGGTTGTAGGAAGTTGTATCGAGTGGCGCAATGGTCCTCTTGGGCATGGTCGAGCATGAAAGTTGAAC
>CALCCV010000584.1 GCA_937900305.1 uncultured Pseudobdellovibrionaceae bacterium
CTCCGCTTTCGCCAGCGACTCTCGGTAGTGCAATGCCTGCTATGATGAGCTCTGAGCTCGAATTTGGTTCGATGATCGGTGAAAATGGCGATGTTTTAACGCTCAATGAACTGAGTAAGCGTTATGTGAAATGGGCGCTGGATCGCAACGGCGGGGCAAAGGAAATGACGGCCAAGATGTTGGGAATCGATCGCAAAACATTGTACCGCAAGATCCAGGAGTTAGATTCTTAGGAACTTTGGTGTTCTTTACTCAGGCTCGAAAGTTCGCCAATGCCGCAATATTTTGAATGTGAGATCAAAAACAACCGGGCCGAGAAAGAGGCCCAATATCCCGAAGGCCCAAAGTCCACCCACGACCGAAATGAGTGCTAAGAGCGGCGGCAAATTGCTGCCCACTAAAAATGGGCGTACAACGTTGTCGACGGATCCAGCAATGAATGTCGTGACTAAGAAGCCAACGCCAGCTCCATTCGCTCCTTCTGTGAAACTGACCAGGGCTAAAAATAAACCCACCGGTGACGTTCCCAAAAGGGGAATGAATGAAAAAATAAATGTCACCACGAAAACCAGAACTGGTTGACCCGCTTTAAAGAGTAGCGCTGCCCCGGTCAGGGTGGAAGCCTGCAGAACAGCCACTAAAGTTGAACTTAAAAATACCGACTGAATCGTTTCTTTAGCCGCGCTGAGAATAAAACGTCGATTCGGTTTATCCATCCAAGGGGTATTGAGCAAAAGCGATTGCATGCGTTTCGAATCCACGACGAAGTAATACAAAGCAAAAACAAAGATGAAGGTGTCCAGAGCCATCGCCGGCATGGTTCCTAAAAAAACAGAAAGTTGCCGCAAAAACCATTGCGAAGAGGTTTTTAACGTTTGAAAAAGGGAGTTTTTTGCTTCGACCGCAATTTCAATTCCTAAGTTTTCACTTAAGAAGATTCGTGCCTTATCATAGAAGGGAAATTTTTCTTGAAGCACGATCTTTAGTTGCTCAGGGGAAGAGGTCTGCTTCAGAATTTCGGATCCGAAACTCCAAGTTTCCCGCAGAAGGGAGCCAGCAATCATTAAGAAGAGCCCGATCGTCAAAACGATCATGACAAAAATGAGAGCCCGCCGGCCGAAACCTTGCTGATTGAGTCGACGGGCGAGTGGCTCAAGCACTACCGCTAGCATGGCGGCAAAGACCAAGGGTTTCCAATAGGGCGCGCTCATGGCTAGCGCAAGTGAAACTAAAATGAAACCCATCAAGAATTTGCGCGAAAAAATGCGATCTAAAATTTGATTCACAAATCATTAAATACTGAGGTGGCTAAGATTTCAATGAATTGGTTTGTGGAGCCCAGTGACCAGGTCCACTAGAGTTGCCGCTTTCAGTTCTCATTTCGGCTCGAACCGTTGGCGGCGGATTCCCCGTCACGGGACCCATGGCTTCTGATTTTTTTTCAAGATCGGATCTTTTATTCTGTCGCTCTTGAACAAAGTCGAGAATCAATGCCGAAATTGCAGTTTCAATTGGTGATGGGTCATGCGAACCACCACCAAATCCACCGCCAGCGCTCGCGCGAGCACGATCTTGACCTTCGACGGTGCGTCGATCTTTTAAATCGTGTTTCCACAACTCTAATTCCCAACGCTTCTTTTGCAGAAGAAAAGCCAATCCCACATAGGTGGCCAGTGTAAACCCTAGATAAATCCAAAACCCAGGGGCGTAACTAAAGGGTGAATCAGATTCAACTTGCTTTACGAGTTCAACGAGAAGCAAAAGCGTTCCCCCCACGGCCAGTGAGGCGATGGCGACTGCGCTGAGGCTCACCTTTAAGAGTTTTCTGAGAATGAGGAGCATTTGGTCTGTAATGATTTCGCTGAAAGGTTTTTTTTCATCGAAGCGTTCAAAAACTTTACCAAGAAAAAATGAAAACAAAAAGCTGAGGGACTTTAACATTTGCTGGAATCCTTAATTAATATTTGTAACAACTTAAAGGGATGAGCCTTAGCTGTGCAACGTGTTTTTTGCCCGCTCAATTTGTTCATTGAAGCGGTCGAGAATGGGGTGGGCAGAGGTTTTTACTGCTTCTTTCGCAGACGATTTGACGTCGGCGGCTGAGGACTTGACAGCGTCGATGCTTTCATTGGCCTTCCAGGTCAGTGTTTCCATCAGATCCTCAAATTTTCGCTTAGCCTCGTCTTGAGCAACGCCCAAGCGGAGCTGTAACAAACCGATGAGGGCTTCGGTGTTTCCCTTTGTTCGCTCGAGGTCGTCTTCAGTTAGATCTCCCCACGTGCGGCGAATTTCACCTTTTACGTAGTGCCAGTTTCCTTTTATTAAATTTGCAGTTGTCATCGGCCCTCCTTCTCAGCGGTCCTAAAAACTTCAAATCTTCAAAAGGAGTGCCAATTCTCAATGGTGCTCCAACAGGGTTAGGAGAGTCACGACCCAAAAGGTAGAACTTGCGGGGGCATGTGAGCGTAGCAAAAATCTTTTCTGAGGGAGAATTGCCTCGGTAAAATTCATCTGTTACGATTTTTGTGATCCGCTGAATCTGCGATGGGAAGCTCCACGGGAGCTTCATTGGAAGTTCGAAGAGCACTGAAAATTTCAACCGATTGAGCGGGAGTTTATGGATAGACTGGCCGGCCAACTCAAGATGTTTCTTGTCAATTACCACAATAGTTTGGCTGCAGCCTTGGCTGGGCTCACTCTTTTGTTAGGATTGCTATCCGCTTCGGTGCTTCATCATTCAGAGCTAGAAAATGAGCTGACTCGTTTTGAGCGGTTCACTCGAGAAGTGGAATCGCGCATCGTGGATCGACTAGAGCTTTTTGTTTTCGAGTTGTACCATATCCGAGGTTTGGTTGAGGCGGAGCCTCGGGAGTTGGGGCAAAAGCAATTTGAAAAATATCTCAATCGTCTGATTGATCATCGGCAATTGCGGGGCCTTCAAGCCGTCGGTCTCATCGAAATGCTCAGAGAGCACGAATTGCCTCAGTTTAACCGGGACATGCAAATGCTGTCGGGGCCTGGCTATGAGGTTTTTCCCCGTGGGCAGCGAGATTTTTATGGTGTGGTGAAAGTCATTGCACCCTTTGGATGGAGAAATCAGCGGGCCCTTGGTTTCGACATGCAGTCTGAGTCGATTCGCCGAACTTCGATGGATCTCGCACGGGACCTCGGCGAACCTGTTTTGTCAGACATCGTGCCATTAGTGCAAGAGACGGATGAGGATCATCAACCTGGCGTACTGCTTTTTTTGCCAATCTATCGTAATGGATCTCGTCCCGTCCAAATCGATGATAGACAAAAAATGCTGGTGGGTTTTGCCTATGCGGCGGTGAGGATTGAAGATTTTTTTAAAGACAATTTTGGCGCCATCAATCCGTTGACCGAAATCGGTGGATTTCAGGTTTTTGCGAAAGCGGATAAAGGACCTCGTCGAATTTACCAAAGATTTCCAGAAGAACAGGATGAAAGCATCTCTGCGGCGGTCGTTTTAAAGAAGTCTTTTCAAATCATGAATCGACAATGGGATTTTAATTTCTATTCTCGTCCACCTTTTCACGATCACTCTCGGATCAGTTTGCCTTTGGCGGTGGCATTGGCTTCGTTGGTCGTGAGTGCCCTCGTATTTTCGATAGTTCGACTGATCGGTGGGTTGGCTTTGACTGAAGCTCAGGCTCGACATCAAGTGGTCAAATCTTCGCGAGAGCTTAAAATTCAACTCGAGGCTTCCAAGAAATTGAACGCGGTGGCCAAGACCATTTTGTCGCGGGTAAATGTGGATGAAATCTTCCGTCAGGGTGTAATGACCATGGGTGAGGTGACCAGCTCGAGCCAGGTGGCTTTGATCAGGCTCAAACGGGAGCCACCTTCTTTGACGATTGCATTTCATCAAAACTTTCATTTTTCGGGCGAATTGTTGCCCGAATGGGTGCCTAAGCTGGATCGACTATTCACCACCCACAACCTTTCTTACGACTCAAGTTCTGAAAATGGACTTTCAAAGTCTGATTCTTTGCAAAAACTTTTAGTTTCGAATCATAGGGACAGCTGGTTGTTGGGGCCGATTTTTCACACCACTCTTGGCTTAGACTCCGTCGTTTTGGTGCGACGATCAGATTTTTCTTACACCGATCAAGAGATCGCTTCGTTTGAAGGAATTTGTGCACTGGGATCGATCGCCCTTGAAAATGCAGTTTTGATTCGTCAAGCTGATCAAGCCAATCGGGCCAAAAGTGCATTTTTGGCTAACATGTCCCATGAAATTCGCACCCCGTTGGGAGCCATCGTTGGCTTCAGTGAAATGCTATTTGAAAAGTCACTCGACAAGTTGATGAAGAGCCAGTTGCTTCAGCACGTAAAAAAGAATGTATTGCAGCTCACTCGAATTATTGACGATATCCTCGATCTGTCTCGTGTCGAAGCAGGGCAAATGGATGTGTTGATGAATAAAGTTCGAATTACCACGGTCTTGTCGGAGGTGTTTTCAGTGATGGCCCTTAAGGCTCGCGAGAAAAAATTGGAATTGGACATTTTAATTGTGAATGACCTTCCTGAATTTATCACGACCGACGAAATTCGATTGAAACAGATTTTGTTTAATGTCATCGGCAACTCCCTTAAATTCACAGCTCGAGGACGGATCAAAGTATCTGTTTCATTTCTACCCGACCAACAAGAGAGAAGTCGTGGGGGATTGATTGAAATCCTGATTACCGACTCGGGCCGGGGAATTTCTGAGCGGGCCCAATCGAAGCTATTTCGGCCATTTTCGCAAGGAGATGTGTCATCCACTCGGGAGTTTGGCGGCACGGGTTTGGGTTTGGCATTATCTCAAAAATTAGCGCGGGGATTGGGCGGAGATTTGCAGTTGGCTTCATCTGAAATCGACAAAGGGTCGGAGTTTCGATTGACCGTGGCGACTGGACAGCCGCTCGACGGGGCTTGGGTGCAGAGTTTGGATCAGCCCTCGTCTGTCGGTAAATCTCGATCAAATGATGTCTCAGCACAAAGCTTGGCTTCACAGAGAATTTTGCTGGTCGAGGACTCTTTAGACAATCAGAAAATCTTCACTTTCTTTTTAGAGTCTGCAGGGGCCACAGTTGAAGTCGTTGATAACGGAGAAAAGGTTTTAAACGCGGCGAAGATCTTTTCACCTGACATAGTTTTAATGGACATTCAAATTCCTGGTATAGACGGCCGACAAGCCACTCGTCTTTTGCGGGCTAGCGGATTTACGAATCCGATCATTGCATTGACAGCTCATGCCCTCAATGAGGAAAAGGAAAGCTGCTTACGAGCTGGTTGCACGGGACATTTGGCCAAGCCCATTTCGGGCTTGCAACTCATCCTCAAAGTTTCACAATATTTACAGGAGCAAAATCCGCCTTCGCAATCCGCTCAGCTTGAGGTGGTGGAAAGAGGGGTTTACCATCCCTAAAGAACGTGGCATTATCAAAAACACTGCTGAGGAAGAGGTGACACTTTGGATATCGAACTACCTAAAGAAATGAGAGTTGAGTATCTCCATCGCCGTGAAAAGGACATTAAAGAAATTCAAGCGGCTATGGTGAAAAACGATTGGACCGTCTTGAAAACGATTGGCCACCAGCTCAAAGGTAACGGCGAGTCTTATGGTTTTCCGGCATTGGGTGTTTTGGGACGAGAGCTAGAAGAGGCCGCCAAACAATCTTCGGTTAAACGGGCTGAAGACATTTTGGGAAAACTCATAAGCACTGTTAAAAAACTCAGCTCGGAGCTTGCCGATTCCTAGCTTTTTTTGGGCAAATTTTCTCAAACTCACTAGGTCCAATGTGAGATCAAAATACAGATTGGTTACATGCAAACTACGCCTCCACTGATACATGACTCAAGTTCCCGCGTCGATCGCGCGGGTCTGTCCGAGATCATCGCAGATTGTGCTAAGCTCACTACACCTTATGAGCGGATTCGATGGTTTGTAAAGCTCGTCGAGTGGATTTGGGAAACCCCTTTAACCCAACTGACCCTCAAGCAAAGCAAGGTCGTGGGATTGCGACTGCGCTTTTTGATTCGGCACCTGCAAGCTCACGAAGCCCGCTATAATTTCTTTCAAAGTTTACATGCCATTCTCATAGAAAACTCATTCGTCGGTATTTTGGTCGACATTGGGACCCCGCAGGGTCGCGGTTTTATTCAAGAGCTGACTTCGCGAATTTCGCAAAAGATATTTTTTGATCGCTTTCCCGAACCGGACCTCCATGGCGTGGTGGGTCGGTTGTACAGCTTGTCTGATGACGAAACATGGCTCGAAGCTTTGGATCGCGACTTTTACAGTGAAATGGTCAAAGGCCTTCGTGAGATCGATCCTGAACTTTCAGCTTTGACGACAAAGTTCAGAGGAGATTTGCATCGTGGAATTTTAGTTCTGGTTAGTGAAGTCCAATCGATTGGACTGAGCTCTTCATTTCGAAATTTACCTGACCACGCGACGAGTGAAGGCAATCCGTTTTATCGTTTGGCCTATCTGGCTTACGTGCTCTCATCCAGCGCATCGGCGGGCGATGAGCCCCTCAAACAAGAGTGTCTTTCAAAATTGATGCAAAACGCCCGTGAAGCCCGGGTGTACATCAATGCCATCCACGCTCGATTTTCGATTCAAGGCACCTCATTGTCGCAAATGTACCTTTTGATGAAGTGCACTGCTTTTTTAGATCGACTCGATCGCTTGATGGATTTGGACTTGCGACTGTCTGAACCGTTTTTTTGTTTTGAAGAGTTGAAGTTGATTTTAATTCAGTCAAAGAATCAAAATGAAGTTTTGTCCTTTTTGAAAGACTCTGCTCGGGTTATCGTTCAAAAAGTGATTTCTCGCACCAGTGAGCTAGGCGAACACTACATCTCGCGTACGCCGCAAGAGTATTTTAAACTTTTTTTCAAAGCATGCGGTGGCGGTTTCGTAATTTCTTCCACTGTGATTTTGAAAATTTTGATATCGCTGTTGCCGTTGGCTGCATTTCCGATGGGAATCGCTCATGGGATTAACTATTCGCTCAGTTTTGTCGTGATATATTTGGTCGGATTTACAGTAGCGACAAAACAGCCCGCTTCCACGGCGCCACTGTTGGCCCAAAAAATCAGTGGCCGGCAAGATCAGTCGTGGAAAGATCTGATCGACGAAATCGTCAATGTGTTTCGATCCCAGTTCGTCTCTGTCGCGGGCAATATTTTGGTGGTTGTGCCATCGGTGGCTCTTTTTCATTTTATTTATGTGGCCGTTCGCCACAAAAATTTTATTTCAGATGCAAAGGCACTTCACTTGGCAGAATCTTTGGATGTGTTAGGACCTAGCTGGATTTACGCGATATTCACTGGCTTTTTGCTCTTCCTGTCGAGCGTCACTGCGGGATGGGCGGATCAGTGGTTTCAATACAACCGCGTCGGTGACCGAATTCTTCTGCAGCCGAGTTTGTTGTCTTTTTTTGGTAAAGTCCGCTTGAAAAGATTCACTGTTTTTTTTGAATCACAACTTTACCCCTGTTGCCGCCAACGTCATTCTGGGAATGATGTTGGGTGTGGTTCCCGAAATTTTGATTTTCTTCGGAATTCCCTTGGATGTTCGACATGTCACTTTGAGTTCGGGTACCTTGACCATGGCCTTTCTTTCAGGCGCTGACGAAGATCTTTGCATTCGAGCGGCAGTGATGATTGTGTTTGTCGGAATTTTAAATGTGATGTTCTCATTTATCTTTTCGTTCTTCTTTGCCCTCTTTGGAAAATCCCTGCGACGTAAAGAGCGAAGTCTCATCTATCGTTTGACGATGAAGAGGTTTTTTGAAGATCCATTGAGTTTCTTTTTTCCGGTTCGGATCAATCCCACGGATCAAATCAAATCGCACAGGTAGGCCTTCTGGTGAAAATCTAGAGGAAACCCCACTTACAGAAAGCTAAGCTGATATTGAGGAAAATTGCCTCACAAAACTGGGCAAGTTCTTCGGTCCCTTGATCAAATCTAATTTATTGCAGATGAGTGGTGGCACCGACATTGCTTTTACAATACTCAATGTCCACGAAGGAGGAGGAATTTATGAATATCTCCAATGGTTCTTCGCGTTTGGTAGGAAGTAGTTTTTGGCAAAATGTGAAGGGATTTTTTGCACAGCTTTTAGATCGCGGCCTTGAGTCTCGCACACATTCGCTATCTGCAGACCCAGTGCATCCCAGTCGGCCCAGTCAATTGCAACCAAAGCTCAGACCTGAAACTCCCGTGCAGCCGTTGAAAGATACGCCCTTCAAAAATTCACCGGCCGAAAATTTACAAGTCGATAATGCGCGCATGGATCATCGAATTTAATTTAAATTACCAAACCAACCTTTAAAGGAGGTCTCATGAACCAAAAAATCACTCTTATGGCGGCTTTGACATTGTTTGCGTTTTTTGCACAAGCTGAAACAGCAAGCACTTCCTCTCTGAGCAAAACGTCTCAAGCCACTGCGCAAATCGGCGCAAGCGACTATGTTGTCGTGGATTTCGAACAAGGTCGGGCTGGCATTTTACCTGCTCACAAAGATAAATTGAGAGAGTTGGCCGCAGTGGCAAAGGCCGCTGGTGAAAAGCGTGAGATCGAAGTCTTGGCATGGGCCGATCGCGAGTATCCACAAACTGGGCAAAAAGCAACTTCTGGCGACATTAAACTTGCCGAAGAGCGTGCTAAGGCGATCGAAACTTATCTTGAAAAAGATCTGAGCCTCTCGAAAGTTGAGCCCCACAACATGGCGAAACGCCCCAATATGTTTTCTGAACTTTTCAAAACAGATGATTTTGAGATGAAAAAAACATTTGAGCAAACTGGAGCTGCTCCGGCCGAAGCGGACAGCGGACTTTCGAAATTCTTGATGAGCAAAGCTTCAAAAGCCGTCGTCATCATCAAAAGAAACTAGTCCACTCTAAATCAATCGATTTATATAGCTGAGGGTGAGTTAAGATCGGTCGAGGTGGTGCCCGGGGCTCTCTCGGGAGCCACCGAAAAACCAACCAAAAACCAATCAGAAATGAAACCAACCAGATGACATGAAAAGCAACCTGTGGGTTGTTTTTTTCGTTTAGCCTTCGGGCAGGATTTCTTCCTGCTCAGCACAAGACTCCAGACTTGAAGAACAGCTCGGGATCGCCTAGATTGGGCAATATGGTTCATTTTACGGGCGTTACGAAACAGTATGGCACTCGCATTTTGTATAAAAATGCCAGTTTTCAAATCAATGACGGAGAAAAGATTGGGCTCGTCGGTCCAAATGGAGCGGGGAAGACAACAGTTTTTCGTCTCATTATGGGCGAAGAAGGGTTTGATTCTGGAAATATCTCTAAATCTGACCGGACTGTGATCGGGTATTTTTCTCAAGACATCGAAGATATGCGGGGTCGATCGGCCCTCGAGGAAGTGAAATCGGCTGTTGGGAATATAGGCCAAGTTCAGATGCGTCTGCGCGAGATTGAAGCGCATTTGTCGGAACCCATGGACGACGACGCCATGGCAAAAATACTTGAGGAGTATGGTGAGTTGCAGTCTGATTTCGAGCGGATGGGTGGATATGACCTAGAGTCTCGCAGTGCTGAAGTTTTGACGGGCTTAGGTATCGGGCCTGAAGATTATGACCGGCCCACTGAAAGTTTCAGCGGTGGCTGGAAGATGCGAATTGCCCTGGCTAAAATTTTGGTGTTGAGGCCGGATCTTCTGTTGATGGACGAACCCACAAATCATTTGGATTTAGAGTCTATCGTTTGGCTTGAGCAGTGGTTGACCGAATATCCGGGCGCCTTGATGATGACAAGTCACGATCGTGAATTCATGAATCGTCTGGTCACCAAGATTGTCGAAGTCGCTCATCAAACCATTACGACCTATGGTGGAAATTACGATTTTTATGAGCGCGAAAAGAAAATTAGACTTGAGCAACTGATTGCGGCCGCCCGCCGCCAAGAAGACATGTTGGCGAAAGAAGAAGAGTTCATCGCTCGCTTTGCTGCGCGAGCGTCGCACGCGGCGCAAGTTCAATCGCGGGTTAAAAAAATTGAAAAAATCGAACGCATTGAAATTCCTCCTGAAGAGCAAGATATAAAATTCGTTTGGCCCAACACTCCGCGCGGAGGCGATGAGGTCGTAAAGTTTGAAGCTTTGGCGAAGACGTGGCCACTCAATCAGAAGGCGCAAACCAACGAAAAGTTGGTTTTTGCAAATGCTACGGGGTTGGTTAAACGGCTTGATCGAGTCGCGGTGGTGGGTGTCAACGGGGCTGGCAAATCGACACTTTTGAAAATTATTTCTGGAATGACCGAATCGACGGGCGGAACACTCCAGATCGGTCCCAGCATTGAACTTGGATATTTTAGCCAAAATTCAATGGATGTTTTAGATCCAAAATCGACGATCATGGAAGAAGTCCAAAGTCGCATTCCGAACTCCACGATTGGTTTTATTCGCAGCTTACTTGGAGCGTTCAAGTTTTCCGGCGATGACGTGAATAAGAAAATATCAGTTTTATCGGGGGGCGAAAAAAGTCGACTGGTGTTGGCAACACTTCTGGCAAAACCCTTGAATTTGATGGTGCTTGATGAGCCGACGAACCATCTAGATATAGCGTCGCGAGAAGTGTTATTGGAGGCCATTAAGGAATTTCAGGGGACGGTCTTGATCGTCAGCCATGATCGTTACTTTTTGAGAGAGATTACGAACAAGGTTTTTGAACTTCATAAAAATCAGTTGCGGGTTTTTGACGGTGACTGGGATTATTATTTAACCAAGAAGTCTTACTAATTGACGACTTCAACGACCGAGATCATCTATGGCACAGAAATTTGTCGTTTCAGGTAAAGAGCGACTTCATCATGAACTGCAGTTTTCAAATCATTTGGCCAGCGGGCCGGGTGGTCAAAACGTTCAGAAGACGGCAACGGCCGTTTTGCTTAAATTTAATTTGGTGGAGAGCCAGAGTTTCACGGCTAGAGAAAAAGATCGTTTGCTGTTGAAGTTGGGTTCGCGCTTAACAAATGAAGGTGAGTTAATCGTAAAAGCACAAACACAAAGAAGTTTGTTGGCCAATAAAGATGAAGTTGTCGTAAAGTTGATCGAAATTCTTGAGCAAGCTCTTTATATTCAACCCCCCCGCAAAGCCACGAAGCCGACCAGGTCCTCACAACGACGTCGGGTCGACGATAAGAAGAAAAAAGGTCAGAATAAAAAATTGCGGCAAAATAAAAACTACGATTGAAGATTCGCAAAAAGACCCCGGCTGCAAATCCATCTGCAACCGGGGCCGGTCTGTAAGCCCCATTCTTCCCTGAAGTTATCTCGCGAGCGCCCATCTCACTCGGGAGAAACTTTTTGGAAAAACTCCGTACCATCCTGGTTTGGAGAAAGACGAAAACCCTCCTTAGTTAAGTAGAGATTTGGTTGGTTGATCGGCGCGGCCGCCGTAGACAAGGACCTGCCGCGCATTTTTAAGCTTCGATCCATTTGAACAATGCCTTGAGAACGCATTTTTTCGAACAGCCACCGGCGGGGTTGCGCTGAGGCCAAGAGAATTTCTTTGAGCTGGCTCGCGGTCATTTCGCGATTCTGCAACAACAGGCCTGCAACGATTCCTGTTACATAGGCGGTGGACTGTGATGTGCCAGACATCCGGCCATGTTTTCCAGAAGGTAAGGTTGAAATGACGTTGCTTCCTGGTGCTGCGATATCGACGGTCTTTGCTCCAAAGTTGCTGAAGGAGGCGAGGTCACCGTTTTCGTCAGACGCTGCGACCGAGATGATATTTTTCATTTTATAGGCAGCTGGAAAATAATTGATCAAATCTGTATTTAGGTGCTCGTTGCCAGCAGCAGCGACCAAGGGGATCTCTTGCCGTGCCATCTGTTCAACCAGCGCGCTTTCCGCAACACTGCGTTCGAAACCTCCTCCTGAGTAGTTTAAAATCGAGGCGTTCATTTTAATCACATAGCTCATCGCTTCGAGGCTCGCGGCGAGAGGATCGTGTTTTGGGAAATCCTCATCGTAGTATTTCAGGGGCATGATTTTTATTCTGTGCATTTTTTGAGACCCGACGAAACTCTCTAGCGTTTGCAAAATCACTCCACTCACGTGACTGCCGTGTCCATCGTGATCACTGACGTCATTGGAATTGGCGATGAAGTTCCAACCATGAACATCATCCACGTAACCATTGTGGTCGTCATCTTGGCCGTTGATCGATTTGTCGCGGCCAAGACCGTCGACACCCGATTCACCAGGATTGGTCCACAAATAAGGTTGCAAATCGGGATGCCGCAAATCTATTCCAGTGTCGATCACTGCGATCACAATATCGCTGGCGGGATCATCCTTGATCCGAGTGGGGGAACCCCGACTTCCCTGCTTCGCCAGCGCCGAACTGCAATCGGTAAAAAATAAATTTACGAGACCTAGGAGAACCACGAACACAAAATAAGTTTTCATGTATCGACCGAGCGTTTGTAAAATCATTGGGCCTCCTGAGATACGAGTCGAGAAAGACGTTTGAGCAATCCTGATTGAGCATCGACTTGTAGGCTGTAGCGGCCTTTTTCCGTACCCAGACGGATCTCTTGAATGTAAATTTTTTCGCGAGGCAGTTGGGCAGACTGGATGTCAATTTCGAACGATTTTTTCTTTTCATTAGGACAAGTTTTTTCGATAAAACGTTTGCTGCTTCCGCTAACGAGAGCGGGAGTTTTTGGGTAAGAAATGTCAAAGCGACAAGTCGTTTCGTCAACGTATTTGCGAAGAAGATCCTCGGTCTGATCGTATTCGGCCTGAAGCACTTGCCCCTGTGGGGTCACCACAGAAGTCAAATTGCCGAGGTCATCGTAGGAGTACCGTTCAAAATTTCCGTCAGATTCAACCTTTCGAAGTTGGCCTGAATCGTCGTAGTGAAAGATCGTGCGGCCTTTGCCGGAGTCAGGGAGGCGTTGCAATCGCAAGATGCGGTGAAATGCCTTGGCTGAATCGACGATCAAAGACTGTTGTTCCGTCTGCAGCCGCACGAGCTTCTCTTTTTTGTAATAGAGTTCAATGGATTTTCCGCCATGGAGAATTGCGGTTAACCGACCATCCTGGTCGAAGAGGAACTGGCGCTGATTGTTTGCATAGATCGCCAGTCCCTTCTTCTCGTTGACTAAAAAAACTCCCGGTTGATGATTAGAACGCCATAGCAGCTCCCTTCCCTGAGAGTTTTTTTGATTCAATCCTTGAACCGGCTGAGGCAAATTCTGCAAACTCCGCTCGGCCGTGAATGAGGACACCATCTCATCACATTTTTGGAGTTGAATACTTTCTTTTTCAATCGTGAGTTTGTATTCGAGATCTGAACACCAACCTAACCCAAAATAACCTATGTACAGCGAACGACTGTCGAAGCTTCGTTGGAGGCGCAGGTTGCCATCCTCAAGGGCGACCTCGTCAGTTCTGATTGCATGCAAACTGCCGTTGATGACGTTGATCATGGCATCGCTGGACGGAGAATAGAGCGCGAGGGCTGCTCCTAATGATAGCGCTAGCCAAACTTGCAGTGCGCGAATTTCATCTTTCGTATAATTTGATTTATTGAATGTGCCCCGGATCGAATTTTTGTTTTGTTGTTTCCCCATGACTAAGTGACATAGCAATTAGTGATCCAGGTCCTTGGGGCTTTTGGTGATTTTGACTATGGAATTGGTATTCATTGTTGGCACTGGCAACAGGGCTGTCAGTGCTAACAGAGGTGATCACTAAGTTTTGGTCGCCTGTCAATAAAGCGACAAGGCCCTGTCTAGAAGCTAAGCGGCTACGTTGCTCTTGCCCGAGAGGGTGAGTTTGTTACGTCCGGTGTTCTTAGATTCGTATAGGGCGGTGTCGGCGCGTTTGATCCAATTTGAAACGCTTTCACCTTTATTGAGTTGGGAAATCCCGAGTGAAATTGTAAAACGCAGCTCTTTGTTGTTTTGGACAAAGACTTCGCGTCTTATGCGTTCGAGTGCGTCGTGTCCTCGTTTTGCCGCCAATTCAATAGGATGGTCGGGTAGAACGATGGCAAACTCTTCGCCACCAATTCGAGCCACAAAGTCGGTGTCTCGGTCAAAAACTTCGTGAAGAAGGCGAACGCACTCTTTCAAGATGAAGTCACCCACGTCATGGCCGAAGCCGTCGTTAATTTTTTTGAAATGATCAATATCCAAAATGATGAGTGATGGCGGGAGGGTTGATAGCTCTCCCAGCCTGGCAATTTGTTTCACTTGCTCGTCGAAGCTTTTCCGATTCGGATCGAAGGTGGACGGATTTCTGCCGATGGCTTTGATCCCGATCTAGTGGTCCTCAACAACGATTTCTCCGGCGGCTATCCGATTCCGCTGGATGAAGTCACGCAACCGATCGTGCCTTCACACACTCTGGGTTGGCACACTCGCCAGAAGAGCGAGCATTTTGTTTACTACAACGAGCTAGCTGCTGAGTTTGCTAAGATCATCGACATCGATCCTTGGTTCATTCAAATCGACACGGTCGCAGTCGACGAGGTCAACTTCAATGAAGAACAAGGCATCGACCGAGTGGTTCAAGCCACTGATGGCGTCCTGACTCGGACTCGTGAGGCGTATGCTCGTCATGGGATCAAACAAGAACCTTTCGCCTTCATCAAAAACAACGCCGGCACTTACGGCATGGGCATCATGGTCGTGCATTCAATCGACGAAGTGAAGTCCATGAACCGTCGGACCAAAAACAAAATGAGCGTCGGTAAAAATCGT
>CALCCV010000585.1 GCA_937900305.1 uncultured Pseudobdellovibrionaceae bacterium
TGCAAAACAGTCGCAATTTTTGCCGCTGGATTAGAACAATTTAGTTTTGAATCTAAGCCGTGGACCGAATTCCAAAGACTTGGGGGAACCTTTGAAAACATTGGTTCAAACGCAAGGGCAGCTAAGATTGAGATCAGTCATTCACATCTGGATGGTCTTGGAGCCTTTTACTTTTTTGAACAAGTCTATGTGGCAAAAACAAGCACTGAAACTTTGCGGCTTACAGAGGATTTTATCCAAGTTAAAGATGCCTTTGTGATTCGGCATACGTTCACAAAAAAGAAGTCGTCACAAACTCAAAGCGAGCAGACCATAACTCAGATTTTTCTCAAAAGTCTTTTTGAGGCGTTCACATTTCTCAATCACGAGTCGATAGGATTTGTCGTCAACGTATTGGATTCAATTTCCGATCAGAACCTTTGGGGAAATGGCATTGTCATCGACACCTTCAAAGGTGAAAATTTGCATAGTCTCACTCAATTGCCCAAGAAAACCTGGAAACGAGTCATTTCCATGAGGGCAATCAAAACTTTAAACGCTATGAAGAATCAACATCCAGTAAATCAAATCGACTCCCTTTTGATATCATCTGTTGGCAACCTGGACGCGCTCCCCTGGGCGAAGCCGCTAGACCCTTCGAATTTTTTGATCGCCTCCACGCCAGTGGATGCAAAGGTTGGAAATCTGATATTTTGGTCAAGAAACGGAATCCAAGGGCTTACTGTCTGTGCACCGGCGGAACATTGGCTCAACAAAGACTGGGCTCTAGTTGTTGGGGTTTGGAAAGGGGCTTTATGAAAAAAGAAATTTACCAAGCTTACTTTGACCGCCACTCAGATAATTTGGGGGATATTGATCCGAAGTTTCAGCAAGCATTGAAATGCCATTGGGCTGGTGATTTTATACAAGCCCTTTCGATTTACGAAGAACACCTCCCATATCTAAAAGTCTCATTACCGGATCAATTTGATTTGGCCATGGCTGACTACGTTCTTTTAAAAGTAAAACTCGGCGAAGGTTTCCCCGAAATTGACATCAATACATTTAAAGATCCCAATTCAAAACTCGTTGTTTGCTATGCGAGATTCTACTGGGCTTTTTGGATTGACCACAATATCGCAAGAGACAGTGCATTTAAAATGCTCAAGCTCTCCTTTCAAGCGCAGTGTTCAAAATTTCATCTGACCGCAATTTTTTTGTTGGCCCATTTGGGCACGATATCTGGCAGACCCACAATCAGTTCGACGATAACATCTTTTATTTATGGCCTGACAGTTCGCTCCATCAAGAGAAATGCTTCGTGGCCGCAATTTGCAAAAAATGTGATCGTCGCATCCTATCCTTACAATCGATTTGTGGCCGGAAAAGTCGCAGACGAAGGGCTTGAAAACTCAACTTATTTTGCTGAAAAGCATTTGCCCCCAGACCCATTTTATCAATCACTTCTTTTGATAACAGGACTTTATGCATTTGGCTATATGGGTAACGTCGCAAGAACCGAGATCTATTGCGAGCGATTCAAAAAACTTCATGAGGAAGGAAAGCTTTTAAGGTATGAGCCCATTTCAAAGATCATGCTTCTACTGCCTTTTGCCCTGCGCGGATATGGCCATCTTGTGAAAGAAAAATTCAGAGCGATTTTGACGGAATATGAATCGCAACAATCTACAGTGCTTATCAAATCACAGTTTTACCGAATTGCGGCAGCGATTTCTCTACTGATCGGGGAAAACAGCCAAGCTAAAAAATTTATTTTGATTGCGACAAGTGAACTTAAGAAAACAAACTCGTTTCAATCCTGGCTTAAAATCGATAAGGATATTTTGCGTCTCTCTAAAAGCGAAAGTCCGTTTGATCCCTCGCAGGAGCATATTTTAGGCAAGCGTGCAAAATTTCCGATGCCGCCGCAACTGGGACCTCTTCTTCTTGATCTAATGAACTCTTTGCCAGAGGCGATATCAAAAGGAAAACCTTGGCTTGTTGATCGAATTACCAAGCATATTTGTGAACACTTAAACTGGAACAATATTCAGATCACACAAGGTGCTTCGTGGATTGCAAACGGGCACCCCGCCATTATCGTTGATGAGACTCAAGTGGAATTCATTGAAGTTCCAACAGAAAACAGCAGGTTCTTAAAGGAAGTTTTATCCTCCATATCGCCAGTTATTCATACCACCATGCAGGCCTATGAAAACCTAGCAACGGCCCAGACTTTAAAAGAATCCGCAAGCCTAGGAGAGCTTGCCTCACAGGTGGCGCACAATATTTTATCCCCCATCGATGTTTTAGAAACGCTGATGCCGACTGTTCGAACACAAAAGGAAGAGGAAAAGATTATTATCAGTAACCTCATCTCTCGTATTAAATCTGTGGCCAATCAACTCCTGCAAAAAAAGAAGGAACTGAAACCATCTGGGTCGACAGCTACGAGCACCTTATCTACTGTGAATGAGTCTGGTCACCTTGTTGCGGCCCTCATTGACAATGTGGTAACAGAAAAGCGGGTTCAGTATTCCCACCTAACTTCAATCGATATTCGCTGGGGTTTTGAGCAAGAGTCTTATGGTCTATTCGGCGATTTTATCCAGAGTGACTTTGAAGCCATCATTAGCAATGTCATAAACAATTCGGTAGAAGCCATTACTCTTCAGGGCAAGAGCGAAACTGGGGTCATAGATATTAACCTTTCATTGAATGCTGAGTGGATCGAAATTTTGATCTCAGACAACGGGCCCGGGATTGCGCCACAAATTCAAAATAAAATTGCGCAAAAGGAAGCAACCTTTGGAAAACCCCTTGGTCGAGGTCTTGGCCTTTACCATGCTAAAGAGTGCATCAAATCCTGGAACGGAAGTCTTGAAATTACATCAAATCACGGAACTCAGGTGAAAATAAAAATTCCGAAAAAATCTTCCCCATCTTGGTTTGTCGATTCGATAGTCCTAAATCCGAAAACCAAAATCTGTATTCTCGATGATGAGTCAGCAGTTCACGAGGTTTGGAAAAATCGCCTTAAGGCTCACCCTGAGATTGAAATGGTGAACTTCAGGGATCTCTCCGTCTTTATGGCTTGGTTTCAATCCTCAGAGCGGCAGCGAGAGGTTGACTACTTTTTTATTGACCACGAGTTTGCAAATGACAAATCCTTAAATTGGTTATTTCATGGTGCTCAAATTTCCAATGGTCTTGATTTAATTGAACATACACAGATAAACCGACGTGCCACTCTCGTCTCAAGTCATTTTCGCGATGAGGATATTGTTGAAAGAGCCCGCCTCCTTGGTGTCGGCATCCTACCTAAAAATCTTGTGGCTTATATCCCGATTGAGACCTCAAACCACCAATTTGACTATGTCCTCATTGATGATGAAGAAGTGATCCGAGACGGCTGGGCCGCCACAGCGACTAGTAGCGGGTTTCGATTAAAGACTTTTGCTTCTCCCAAAGAGTTTCTAAAAAGCTGCCGACATATTTTAAAATCAACTCCTGTTTATATCGACTCCCATCTTGGAGACGAAAGTGGCGAAGCCTTTGCCTCAATCGTGCATGAGCTGGGATTTGACAATATTTATATCACCACCGGGCGAGAACGCGGCGATATTGAAAAACCAAGCTTTGTAAGAGAAGTGACTGGCAAAAAACCGCCATGGTTTGCACTTACGAAGAATACCGAAATAGTATTTGCATCCCCCCTAAGCAATAAGG
>CALCCV010000586.1 GCA_937900305.1 uncultured Pseudobdellovibrionaceae bacterium
ATCTTTTTTGTAAGTCTGTCCCGATAAATAATATGACGAAGTTTAACCGGTTTTGCTTTCAATGGAGTGTACGGACCATCATACAAAACCCCGTCTTTGTCTTTTTGGACCCGCAAAACTTTCATCAACATCATTCGCAACCTTGGGTGATCTTTGAGTCGACTCACAAAATGCGATTTCGCATCCATGATTCTTTGCCAGAAGGTGAAGTCATCATAAGCCCGGTCAAAAACATAGGTTTTCCCCGGCGCTCCCTGTATCACCGCAATCCTGTCTGCTGAATGGGACGGAACGAATGGCGAAGGTGAATACTGCTCGATCTATTACTACGACATTTATGCAGATGGCTGCGCTCTTCATCTAGACTACGACACTGGCGACTGAATCTGCCTCATCCTCTCGATCAGCGGCTAAATTGAAAAATTAACCGCTGATTCACGGTCTTTCTACTCCACAACCAACCGATAGAGCGAATCATTCACTTTCTCCAATCTAACGTGATCGTTGAACGTGAACTTTGTTACCAATGGAATGGGCGTTTCCGCCGTCTCAAAGAACGTGGCCGAAGACGTGGTCATAGTGATTGAAGCCCCGCCATTCAGTGGCTTGCAAGAAATTGAATAGACCACTTTTCGTGGATCTGTTGCTCCATCGTTGGAAACCGAAAACGAGCGACAGCTGCCACTGCCATCAATTTTTACTCCCGTTATCCTTTGGTAATCATGGCCACCCTTCCCTGCCTCCGGGAAAAAGAACTGCACATCCCCATCCTCCCAAGACCTGATATCAGCGTGGATCATGTAGACATTGTCTAGAGTCAGCGTCTCGCCCGCTGCGGCTGCGATTTGTCTTTTTTGAGACAGTTTCCTATCGAAGGCTTGCGTGTCGGAGGAAGCCACTGACGACTTCCTATGGGTCTGGCACCCCGCCAGCACTATGCCGATTGCACCTAGAAACAATGAAGTGATGAACAGACTTCGCACGTGAACCTCCCTGGTTGGTAATAGCCTAACCAATGTGAAGTTCCGGCGGAAACTATGAGTTGGCACCTAATCCAAAATTCGTCTGCACTTTTGCACGGCAAAGTGCAATATTGCAGATGGAGATTGCCAATCTGAAGAATCTCTAGCATTCGAAATAGATGAAGAATCGTTACTTTGAGATCGCCCAACTTCTTGTCAAACATTTGCGTGGCAAACGATCGCAAATGCAGTTGAGTGTTCGCCTTGGCTACAAATCCAATCAAGTCTATCGATGGGAAAGTGACGATGGCCAGATCTCTTGGTCTCAGTTCGTAGAGCTTTGCCAAGCACTTCGCTTGCCGCTTCGAAAAACTTTGCAATCGCTTTTTCTTTACTTTGGCGAGGTCGGTGATATTGGCCCTTTGGCTGCGAAGATCCTCGGGCACTGGCCGAAGCCACAAGTCGCCGAGGGAATCCATGTCTCCGTCCATTCGCTGGCCCGCTGGCTGCGGGGCCAAACAGATCCTCCCTTGGCCAAGGTTTTGGAACTGATTCAGTTTTGCACTCTGTGTCTTGTTCCATTTTTGGATCTGCTGACTGACGAAAAGTTCACTGAGCTTGCGCCTGAGCGTGAACTCCTGCGCCTTCAGCAAGATGCCTTTTACAAGACTCCTTGGGCACTGGCGGTGCTGTCTGCACTCGACACCAAAGCTTACCGCTCATTGCCAAGTCATGAATTGGGTTGGATCTGCAAACGCCTCGGCTTGACTCAAAAGCAAGAAGACCAAGCCATTCAAGATTTCTTGGACGCCCGAGTTTTAGTTTTTCAGGGCGACAAACTCGCCTTGCTGCATCCGAAAACTCACACAAATTTTATTTTGAATTTTCCAACTCTGAAGCAGCAGCTGACCTATTGGACCAAGCGGTGCACTCGGTATCTTGAGCAAGCGCAGGACAGACAGCCGCAGACAGTGACCTGGGGCTATAAGATCTTCAATTGTTCAGAGCAGGATTTGGATCGGATTCGTGAGTGTTATGCAAAATTTTATCATGAGGTAACGGCCATCGTTGCGAAAAGCGCTTGCGATCCAGACCGCACGATTTACCTAAGCTCGCAGATCATCGATGTCGCTGTGTTGCCGCAGGATTCGAAATGAACGAGGCCATTTAAAGCTAGCCTCGCTGAGGGAAAATGTCTCTCATGGCACTTGCTCAAGGCATTCACTATTTTTGCCCGAATCACTGATTCTTGCATTGTAGATCGCCTTAGCGATACAGCTTTGAATTTCACTGGGGCCCATTCCCCGATCCACGGTGGCTCACACGCCTCTTCCTTCGCGAGGTAGTGGTAGGCAGTTGCCGAGTGCGGAGCCAGTCCATTCAGTAAGAAGAGCTCTGTATACGGATCGAAAACCAGAGAAAGAATGAGGCTAGATCCACCTGCAATCTCGAGAATCGTATCAGAAGGTTCGTCACCAATAGCCATTGGACTGATTTGTCTTTTTTATTCGGTTAATATTTTTATCCGCAACATCTCTTTTACATACGTATCACTAGGTCCTATCGGCTAATTCATCGACAGAACCCAGTGAAAATAGGCCGATTTGCCTCGTATTGAGATGAAGTCATTGCAAAGATGTTCAGGCGGCCTTTTTGCCACGAAGCACAGTCGTTTCGAAAAGAGCACCATGCCCCATAGTGAGAACAAGCACGGGACTTAAAAGACTCGTGCCGGAAATTCTTCTTAATTGCAAGGCTTGTACGATAAAGCGCGGGCAACTGTTCTTTGCAGTTCGCGATTCAGACGATTGAATTAAATTATCTCGTCCTCTCTGTACCTGCAGCTAAAGTTACAGGGATGACCTTCCGTTAAGAATAGGTGCGCATATTTGAGTACTTAGACTATAAATTAGCGACTGTAGGGCTCCTTCAAAGCCGTCCGAACAAAGGGCGAGGAGAATTAAGTCGTCTGGCTCGCCACCTCGGAGTCAACGCGACTTTGGTGAGCCAAGTCTTGCGTGGCCCTAAAGACTTCACGATGGAGCAAGCCTATAAGCTCTGTGAATATTTTGGCTTTGCACTAGCCGAAACAGAATACATGCTTCTCTTGGTTCAACATGCACGTGCTGGATACTCTGAGTTAAAGGCGTTTTATCAAAAAAGAATTCTTAAGCTTCAGACGCAATCAAAAGAAATGTCTAAACGACTCAATGTCACACGAACACTAACAGAGATACAAAAAGCCACCTATTATTCTACTTGGCTCTACACTGCGATTTGTACCTACACCTCACTTGGCTACGGAAAGCGCTTAGATGAGATTGCCACCCGATTTCAAATACCACTCGCAAAAGCAAATCAGATGATGGGCTTTCTTTGTGAAGCCGGTCTCTGCAGCCAAGAAAATAATATTTATAGAATGTCGATTCAAAGAACTCATCTTGAATTCGGCTCGCCTTATCTCAACCAACACCTGCAGAATTGGCGAATGAAAGCGACTCAGAACATCGAAAGAACGAGCGAAGAGGAAATGCAATTCACCGCTTGTGCTTCACTTAGTCGCGAAGACTTTCGAAAAGTGCGCGAAATTTTCGCCAACGCCATTCGCTTAACCTCTGAAGCGGCAACCGACTCAAAGGGTGAAGAAATTGCCTGTCTAAACATAGATTGGTTTTGGGTTAAAAGCTGAAGGTAAGCCTGTTTCCATTCCTCCTGTCAGATTTATGCAAAAATGAGTGAGATTCCGCTGGCGAAATACACCTTGAGTTTGAGTTGAGTCAGCGGTCTTTGTTTTCGAAATTCACTAATGCATTAGCTGATGCGAGCACTGGCAGTGACGTAAAATCGAGATTTTTTGTGCAAGAAATCCTCTCAAGATTTGCCCCCAAAGAGTTAGGAACTGAACTCGACCGTTCTGTTCTCGATCGCACTCATCCCAGCGCCGTCAGCTGCAAGGTGATTTTATCTGTCATTTGACTTATGATTTAGACTGGTATGCTTGTTGTATGAAGCTCCCCTATGATGGCTAAACGAATCCAACTCCGTGTGGCACCCGTCTTGGTGACGATATTTTTGACAGCATTGCCCTTAATGAGCTTTGGTGGCCGCGACCTGTCTAGAAATTTCCCTACAGCTCGCAGTCGCGATCGCGCTAAAGACGTTACCGTTGCAGGCGGCTTTCATGGCGGCGGCGGAAGCTGCGGTGTACGCGACGAAACCGACAGTCGCTGGCTCCTCAAAGATTTCGTCAGAGCCAATTCAATTCAATACGACCCTCTTTCCGATCAACGCTCCGATCAGCGTTTTGGGCTCCATCAGGCGACACTGACAGATGAGAAAGCTAAACCGGGCACACTGCTCAAAGCACCTGCCGGTCAAATCGGACCGATGAATGGCGAAAATGGCTTTTCTGACATCAGGCAATCGGCTGCCTATCAGAACCTGCTGCTGAAACTCGATGATTGGAGTTCAGAAGACCCGACCCTTGCTCTCACGATCCGAGGCGCACTTGGAAGAATGCGATTTCATGGAATTGACAATTGGTTTCTCAAGCAAAGCGCTTTCGGCTGCACAGCCGAAGGCGACCGGCCAATCGTGATTTATATTGATAGTCATATGGCTGGCTTTATCAGCCTACCTATGTGGAAACGCCTAAGCTTGGATTCGCAAATGGGCGTTCTAACGAAAGAAGCACTTCGCTTTATCGAATCCAATCTAAATCATCTTTTTTTAAATGGAGAGAGAAAAACGGAAGAGACTGAAGCGAAACTTTCGCAGTTAGTAGATATACTCATCCACTCGAAGCCAACAACGTGTGCGATGAGTTCAGTTTTAGCTTCCAACTCGTCTTCTATCGATTCATCTTCTGATCCAGCCATAGCAAGCGAAAATGGTCTTCTCAACGCCTGCACACTCTTCAATCAGGCCATCGAACTCTGCGGCCAGTACTCCGAGCTCTACCATCAATTGAAAAGATCCTCGCTCATTCCAGAGAATTATATGACCGTGGGTTGTAACTATCAGGAAATGACGTTTGATGGAAAAAAGAGAATTTTCTCTCAACGATTCAGCGATAATTTACTAGAACTTTTCGGCGGCGCGCTCTACGCAAGTCGAGCCTCTGAAGCAGGTGCCGACCTCGCAACCCAGATTCGTAGACTCCGGCTCCGAATCGATGCGGTGAATCTACAATCCTTCTCGCTCGGCCTCTATCTCTCTGACTGGGAATATTTTGCTCCACCCGACCTCTCGCAAATACAAAAGTCTCTTCGCCAAGAATATGTCGATGCGGAGTTGAAAGCCTCTTCAGAACAATAGCTTTGGAAATTCAAAGTCAGTATGACCAGATCAGTTGGCCGAAGAGGGTTCGATAGATTTCAATTCGTTGCTGGCTAAAGATAGCCGGCTCGAATGGAAACGAGCTAGCCCCGCACTCCGTTAGAGTTTGAAAAGATGGCCTCCATCCCTGGATAATCCAGGTGCTTTAATCGAAGGAGTCCACCTGTATGAAAAGTCATTCTGACGTCAAAAATAGTCAACCGAGAATTCTATCAAATATCCTGCCGATCTATATCCACTACAAAAGGGTCAACTAATACGATAATCGAAGATACGCTTAGCGCATTGATCAAAATTTTGAACGTTACTTTCATACTCAACCGGGTTGTTTCATAAGTACGAAGCCCCTCGCGAGGAGCCGATGATGGCGGAGAAAGATTGGCATATCGGGCTAAGAGGGGCGGAATTGAAATGGCGCACCTCCAAGATGCCCAAGCCCACGTGGGATCATGAACATTGCGAGTTTTGTTGGGCGAAATTTATGGAGCCAGGAAATATAGACGCCTTCCACGAGGGTTATTAAGTGAAGCCGACGACACTTGAATCTGCCCTAAGTGCTACGAAGAACGTAAAACTGACTATGAGTGGAAGATCGGTTAAACAAAAAATCGGGGTGGATGTCGTCGTATAATAATCTGAATTTTGTAACTGGACTTTGACAGAATTAATGCCGAATTCTCATTCGGAAAACGTAGCGAAAGAGTTGCCAACACTGAATGTAAAATCCTGCCTGATTTTTTCGGATCATCGCCAAGGGCAGAATAACTTAGGCGATTGGCACTTCAACTCAATACGGGCGAGTTCTGGTGTAGAGGCGTTATTTTAACTTAGTCTGGCAAGATTTTGCCAGCTTTAATGATAAAGTTTACGCTCCCGTTGGCCTTTAAATAGCCGGCAGATTGGAGCGCACACTGTCATCTAAAAACAATAAAAATGAATGCGGATATAACCTCTGGTCTTCACTTTATGACCGCTATCCAAACCCTACGATCGCTATTGATGAACTTTCGTTTCCAGATTGTTACGCCCATCTCCGAGAAAAGAAGCTACTTGAGGTGGGATGCGGAACCGGACGTCATACCTTACGCCTTCTCGCAGCCGATAATTTCGTAACCGGAGTTGATATTTCTGAAGGAATGTTGAATCAATTGAAGCAAAAGACGAATAATCCAAATCTGATCTTAATTCAGGGCGATTCGCGGCTAATTTCAGATCCCAGTTCTAACGTCCCCAGCGTTTCTGAATCATCAATGCGAGTGTTCTCCCAAGACTGGTATTCACAGGGTCTCCAATCAATGTTTGATCCGCATAGCTTAATACTCCTGCCCATTCATCATTCACGAGGTAACTGGCTGACAACGTGGCTGTCGCATATCGCTCGGGAGTGCCTGTTGAAGAAGATGTTCCCTCGATATCCACTGGATCTTCGTGAGTCCAACTCACCGAGGTGCCGATTCGAACTGATTTTAAATTGTATCCCCCGCCAATGCCAAGATTGCCACCGTAACCCGGTTTGATAGTCCCGCTCATTTGGGCGTTTGAAAATGTCTTTGCAAACGAACGATGAAGTTCAAGTGAGCTGAAAACATCACACCGACCGATCGCTTTTGTGAGAAGAGTTCCAACGCCAATGGCCCAATAGCCATTGCCTCGACTATCGAGTCCGCCGATCTCTGATTCGGCCCGTGATTTACCTGTTGGCATTGTGATTTGTAGAAAGCCAATTCCTTTGGGACGATAGGGATTGTAATTCCAGTCTGGTAAATACTCGTAGGCTAAAGACGTTGAAACGTCACCCAGACCGGAATAAGTTTGATCTAGTTTAGATCTTTGGACAATGGGAATGCTGAGCCCCGCTTGCCATCTATCTTGAAAAATATGGGCGCCGTCCATCCGAAGGGTTTGCACCCTCTGATGGTCCTCCCACTTTTTCCAGATTCCACTTGAGTCCACGTTATCCACGCTGACTTCCGTGAAAGAGTAAGATGTTGTTAGTTGCGCTTTGTCGTCGCCAGCGATAATTGATGGAACTGCAAAACCTCCGCCACAGCAAGCTGCAGCTAAACTTGCGGAGGGAATACTGAGTAAAACAGCACCACTAAATAGAGAGAGGGACAATAGACTCATCGACGACTTCATCTCCACTTTTGAATTGAAATTTGATTTCCCACTGCCCAGGCATGATGAAAAAGACATCTGAAGTCCGAAAGCTGCCTGTATCGACACGAACTGTTTTTGTAGGAGTTGAACCATGACCCATACTGGGCATCCACAAAACGACATTTGGGATCACAGATTCCAAGTCTACCGGAATTGCAGATCCATCTAAAAGACTGGGCCTTACCACTTTGAAGATCAGAACACCTTGCTCTGAAGAAGTTGGGAGCTTCTCCCAAGCCCAGAGAAGGCAGTACTCCAACTCCTGAAACGTCACCGCACAGTTAGAAAGATTTTGAGTCTGTGCGGGATCAGAGCGTGGTGCAGGATCAACTCGCTCATATTTAGGTTGAGCGCAGCCCACCACTCCAAAAAAAAACAGAAGAATGAAGCGACCGAACCTACCAGACATTTTTTGCCCCTCTTGAAATCACGCAACCTAGAGTTCGCCCCTCTGGAGTTCTTACTTTCTTGTCTGCCGCCAAGTCACTTAGAGCCTCACGAAGAAACTTTTGATCGGCACTATCAAAATTGCGACTGCTAGAAACTCCGCCCTCGTAAGCGACGGCGCCGTCTTGCAAAATCACAAACGCGTGTGGCGTTTTGAGCGCCTTAAACTCATTGGCAATCCTTGCTCCCGAATCTTGAACAATCGGAAAAGGAAGATTTACGTTCGCGAAATATCTTTCCGTAAGGTCTTTGCCTTCATCAACATTTGAATGAACCCCGACAAAATTGAACTGAGGGAATTCGCGGCTCAAGGTTTTGAGTTCGTTCAAATGACTATTCGAACAGGGACACACTGCCGAAAGGAAGACCACCACGAGGCCCTTCTTTTGTTCCAGCCCCACCTCGGTTAATTTTGTGTTCAACGCCGATGGTCCCTCCACTTGTGTTGGGAGCGATGCGGCAATCTGAACGGTGAACAGGCTTAAACATCCTAGAAAAATAGCAGCAAATTTCATACTTGGTCTCCTATCACGGACCCAATGAAAAGAGGAGCGCAACATATTGTTGCAGGCAAGCTCTAAACGTCGCCAAGTCTGAAAAGTTAGGCTACATCCAATCTCAATGACAACAGCAGAGGTCTCCATTTCCAACTTCAGGGCACCGAAATGGCTTCAACGATGGATGAATGTAGCCCGAGATTTGTTTCACTTTCCCTCGGATGTGGCGTGTTGCTGTTGGATTCAACAAAACAAGGAGAAGCTCATGAAACAAATTGTCGCCATTTTAGGAATCGCATTTGGAAGTTTAGCTCAAGCTCAAGCGCAAGCCCATGATCATATGGATCCCTATCACTTGATTTTTTCCCAAGGCGCTATTCACGCTCATGCGGATTGGAAAACGGGTCCTCAAACATCCGGAGAATCTATTCTGCGGGTTGAGTGGCAAAGTGGTTCGGCCCACACGCCAAGCGAGCCGCCGGGACCTTTTGAGGTGTCGTTATGGATGCCTTCTATGGGACATGGTTCGGCTCCCACGCGGATTCAGAGAGCTTTGGATCCCCAAGGACAACCAGTGGAAGGCGTCTTTGAAGTTTCGAATATGTACTTTATTATGGGCGGAGACTGGCAAGCTAAAGTCACACTGA
>CALCCV010000587.1 GCA_937900305.1 uncultured Pseudobdellovibrionaceae bacterium
CGGAATATTCCAACTGCGTAAAACTTCAATCACCGAAGCTCTCGTCACTCCTGGCAAAATGCGACCGTTGAGCTGAGGAGTCCAAACTTCATTGCCCACCACAAAAAACACATTCATGGTTCCGACCTCTTCAACTACATCTTTCGTGCAAGCATCTAACCACAACACCTGCGAAAAGCCTTTGGCTTTGGCATTTTTTGCGGAGACCAAACTCGAAGCGTAATTCCCAGCAGCCTTTACCGCACCGACACCGCCGGGGGCGGCGCGAGAATGCTCGCCCTCGATCCATATGGAAACGCCACCAGATGACGATCCATAATAGTCACTCACCGGAGAACCGATCACATAATACAAATATTTATCGGCCGGCCGAACTCCTAAAAAGCCCTCAGTCGCAATCAACGTAGGTCTCAAATAAAGAGCCGAACCCATCGCCTCAGGAATCCAGCGAGACTCAACCCATGAAAAGGCCTCAAGAGATTGAAGAAACTGCTCTTCGGAAGGAGCGATCATGGCCAGTCTTTCAGCGCCACTCACCAGGCGTGCATGGTTCATCTTTGGCCGAAACAAGCGAATGAGTCCCTGGTGAGTCCGAAAGGCCTTCATACCTTCGAAGAGCGCCTGCCCATAGTGCAAAACAGCCGCAGCAGGATTCAGCGCCAAGGGACGGTAAGGCTCGATCTGACCAGGTTGCCAAGTGCCACCCGCTATCGGGGCACTCGCGTCGACCGCGGGCCCCCCCGAGTATTCACTCGAGTACATGTGGTCCGTCAGGATTTTTCCAAATCCCAAACTCGCGGCATCGTTCACCAGTTGGTAGCGGTTGGATTTAAGGACTTCAGCGTTTTGAGAAAATGTGATCGGCGCTTTCATGGCAACACCATAATGAGGGATGCTTCCGAGGGCCAGTGTTTTTCGTCGTGTCGATATAATTTCCATCTTTCACAAAACCAATTGCACCCTATCGTTCCTCCACAAAAAATAGACCTTGGTAGAATTGAGTGCGTGCGGCCCTCTCCCGAACGAAGACATATGAAAACATCATTCGACCTTCGCCGCATCTGTGTAATTTTTGGATTCTTGTTAACTGGTCCATGGGCCATGGCGATCGATAGTCTTTATGCGGCTGGAATCTGCCCTTTGAGCAACGCCACCCTTCGAATCGAAAATCAAAACACAGTCGCGGAAACTGTCTCAGTCCGCAGTCTCTATTTCTCTGAAGGCAGTCACCATCCCCTCCCGGCCCTGGCCCGAATTTCTTTTCCGTTGGGCGAAGTTCCGTATATGGCAGAAGCCCCGAGCACCGCATTTGAAGTCGTGAGGTCCTCGAAAAAAGTAAAGGTCGAAATCTTTTGCCAAGGTCTGCACACAGCTCCTTCAGGCACGTTGTCTCCGCGACAATACATAGACCTACCGAAAAGAACGATGCACGTCGCCTTAGTGCTTCTCAATTTGCATCACACTCAACAAACCTTTCAAATTTTTGGAATCGAAGGTTCTGGCCAACGCACGCTCCTGACAAAGACTCATCTCACAAATCGATACGAAGAATCTCGGACGACCATCAACACTCATCAACCTTACTTCGTCCGCGTGGAGATCATCGGGGAGGGCCGATTTACAGCATCGGCGATAATGGGCGACGACGAGCTCGGCCGCAGATCCGATCAGGCCCAGAGAGTATTGATGGCCAAAGGCGTGGCTGTTGAATCAACGCCCGAGTTGGCGACGTCTTATTTTCTGGTGAGTCATTACACTGGCGATCAAAATTATGTTTTGCCGATCAAAGACCCTGTGCTTGCCGATCAAGCTCGCCAGCTCCTGCGAACTGGCTATCAAAAAATCGTCAGCGCCGCGATTCGCCCCAGTAGCAGTTGGACCAACCGAGATTTTGTCGGAGATTCGGCACCCTGGTCATGGGAAGTTTCCGAACTCTATGGCTTCAATGATTTTGGCAGTGTCACCTGTGATGGAAGTCCTCTGATGCTCGAAAGTCTCATCCTGATTTGGAATAAACCAATCTGTTTTTGGAGTTATCATTTGAGTCGGGAGTTGAGTGCTGCGGAAGTTCGCTCCGGCCATCTCTGGTTGGGGGCGCTCACTCCCCGCACACCGTCGAAGCGCCCTGGCCGCGAGTTTCCTCAACGCTAACCCTCACCCGGGCCACACCGAGACATTTAAAGCTCGCAAAAAAATCTTCCGAGAGCAATCTTGAAAGCTGTTCGGTGGAAGTGTTGGTTACCGGCAAAAGAATCACTTCGTCCTTTGGAAATACATAAAATCGGTCTCGAAAGCGAACCTCCAACGACACTTGCGTCGTTGAATTTTGGACAGTCGTAAATTTCATTTCTTGGTGTTGTTCAGGCAAGAGCACTCGCTCGTCCCAGAGGTCCAATCGGGCCTTGATTTGGCGCTTGAAGACATTGAAGTCCACCAGATAACCTTGCTCATTCATCAACCGTGACGACGCAAAAACCAGATCCACTTTAACCTGATAGTTGTGCCCATGAAGTCTTTCCGCGCTGTTTTCATCAAAGATCAAAAAATGGGCCGCTGAAAATTTGAAATTTTGTTTGGCCAGGTGTAGGGTCAGTGGATTCATGATTGATTTTATAACAAAGCTTTGAAAGGTTCCCAATGAATTTCGAGCTCAAGCACCGTTTTTTTATCGAGTCTGCGCGGAGCCTCCCGCAATTGCCAGATTCTCATCCCTGCTCCAGGGTTCATGGTCACTCCTTTCAGATCACCTTGATTTTTCGGGGTCCTCTGGATCCGCAGAAAGGTTGGCTGATCGACTACAACGACATCGAAAAAGGATTCGCGGGAGTTCGTGAAACTCTCGACCACCGCCTTCTCAACGAAGTGCCAGGTTTGGAAAATCCCACCTCTGAGATGGTGGCCCGTTGGGTTTACGATCGACTTAAAAAGCAGTGGCCGCAGCTCCACCAAGTGGCTGTCCAAGAGACCCGCGACTGCGAATCTATTTTCCCGGTGTAGCGTGCATCACTAAGGAAAGGCCTCGCCCCATTTGACTTTGTCCCGCTTGAGCTGACCCCATTGCACTTCCCGCGCCACGGAGCTGCTCAGGATCAAAACAATGGTTGAACCCATGTGAAAACTTCCCAGCTCAGCGCCCTTTTGAACGCTGAGCGCAGGATTGTAAACCAATAAATCAGTTTTCGAAGCCGAACTATTGCCACGAATTTTTGCCTCGAATGACAACCGAATCGAACCCACATTCGTGGCCCCGACAAAGACGACACCAATAGGTCCCCACTCAGATTGAATTTCGACATAAACTCTTTCATTGGCGCAATAGAGTTTACTTTGTCGTTTCACCATCGACTTATGAACTGGATACAAATCGCCGGGGATGTGTTTGACACGCTTAATTTCACCTTTGATGGGCGAATGAACGCGGTGATAATCCGTCGGGCAAAGATAGTAGGTGATGTAATGACCGAAATTAAATTGGTCGCGTACATTGGGAAGTGGAATAAACTCCTGCAGATTGTAGTCGATTCCCTTCGCTTGAATGAGCGTGTCGTTTTCGATTTTTCCATACCGCAAAATTTCGCTGTCACAGGGATGAATCAAATTGCTCGAACCGATTGGCCGCAACTCAGGTTTTAATTTGCGAGTGAAAAGATCAACCAAGCTTTTGTATTGATTCAATGGCTTTTCAGCTTCGTTCATGTCCAGCTTGTATCGCCGCTGAAACCAAACCATTAGCAGCCAAATCAATGGACGGGGCTGTTGCAACCGAGCGATAAATCCAACCGTGGAACTGAGCCACCTTCTCAACAATTTCATGGCGCCATCCTAGGCGCAGACCTCCCAGATCATCAAGCTGTTTGGCGACCGAGTTCCTCTTGGCACTCATTTTGGATGAGCAAATGCAGCGAGGTCTTATGTTGATTCTAGCCTACGTTTTGTCGTTTACGTCTTGGTCACAAGTGACAATTGAGGGCCAATGTCGAGCCAAAGCCAAAGAGGCTGCCCGAGAAGTCTACATGTCCTGTCTGGATGACAGCAAAGAAGAACAACTCGAATCTGTGCGCCAAGAGTATGAAGAAAAGTTGCGCCAACTGAAGGCGGACTACCACGGCGAGCTTGAAAAAATACAACCCGCCTCGGAGTCCGAGTCTCCACCTTCCCAAATGGACTCTGCCCCACTCGCCTTGCGCTTGCGGCCAGAGGCCAAAAGTCAAAAGTCAGCAAAGTCCACTGCACCACCCAAAGTCTTTCCCCACGTGGCCAAAGGCGCCCTGCCCGGAAAAAAAGTGGCGACCGAGAGATCTGCGAAACCGCTGGCTCCAGCCAATCAGCCAACTGCTAAATCTATGGGCTTCGAAACCATTGAAACTTCGGGCTACCAATCCTTGGATATCCCTCAAAATCAGCTTGAAAATGAATAGTCCTAAGAGAAATGGGAATGGTCCTAAAAGTGAGAATGCCAGGGACAATTCGAACAGATTTCAACAAATCCGATCTTGTTTTCTGGCCCTCTCTCGCCTACCCTTAGGAAATGGGTGGCCTTAGCTTATCGCACATTTTGATCATTGTTTTGGTGTTTTTAATTTTCTTTCGGCCTCGCAAGGTCGCGGATTTGACAAAATCCTTCGGCAAAGCGATCCGCAACTTCAAGCAATCGTACAATGAAATTGAAGTCGACTCGAAAGACATCAAAGACGACCTCACAGACGAGACTCACCGCCAGAAAACCTCGACCACCCAGACAGCAAATAAAAACGAAAAGGTCTAGGCCATCTCAATTGCGCTCCTGAAGCTGTCGATATGTCTTTCAGTGGAAGCTTTAAAAAGCAAAATTTCTTCTCTCATTTCAGCAAGTTCAGAATTTAAATTTCTGGGCCATCATGTCGTTTCTGTTTTTTTAGTTTTGATGTTGAGCGGTCTTTATCTGATCGTGGATCAACTCTTTTGCGCCCAAATTTCAACTGACCATCTCACAGCAATTTCATTGATCAGCTATTTATTTGCTCTCTTTGAAATGGTTGGCTTGGTATTGGCTCAATCTGTCATGCTCCTGATCGGCAAAGAGACCGAACAACAGGCCAAAAACAAAATCGTAGGGGGCGCTTTCCTAGCGTCATTGATCGCGTCTATTCTTTTGGCAGCGATTTGCATCGGCGCAAAAGATATTTACAGCCAGCTCTTCGGCATCGCTCACATTGCGGGAGTGAGTAAAGGTCTCATCGTATACACTTTCGTCGGCGCACTGTTTTTACCGAACCTGTTGATGAAATTTACATTCATTTCCGCCGACAATCCTAAGAGGGCAATATATGGCGGCCTCATAGGCAATGCGATCAACGCGATAGGGTGCCTAGGGGCGGTTTGGTACTTTAAAAAAACTGGCAATCAGTTTGTTGGAATTACGATGGCGACATTGATGTCGCAGGTCGTGCTATTCTTTTATTACATCTATCACTGCTCGGCGATTCATTTTAAATTTGAGTTGCTAAAAATTTTCATCGTGCGAGCAAAGGATCTGATCAAATCTGAAATTTTGAGTTCATTGGTTTTTACCTTAGAGCCGGTTTTGTACTCTCTGATTTTTGCCAAAGCCATGGATGCGACGAGTGTCGCCGCCTACAATGTTGGTTTAAGCTTTTCAAGCCTACTTTTTTCGCCAATTCAAGCGATCACAATCTCTGGCGTCACGCTGCTCGCCAGCGCTTGGGAGAAACGCGGAGCTCGCGATTGGGACAAGCGGATTCGGATGGTCCTGCTGCTGTCAATTTTCACATCGGCCGTACCTTCGCTGTTAGCAGTAGTTTCAATTCCACTGTGGCTGCCTTGGGGTTTTGGACTCGAAAGCTGGACATCTTTTGTGGTCGTTGCTACGATGATCCTGGTCGTGCCCGCGGCCGCACTGGTCGCGCATGCCGAATGCTTCATTCGCACATTAGAGAAAAATCGAGTCCTGTCGTTTAATCACTTCGTGACGACATTTTTGGTGGGTTTGCCATTGTCACTCTACTTAATTGAAACCGAGTCCGTCATCGTCACCGTGACCTGCGGAATATTAATTCCGGTGGCGCTGCGGGAAATTTTCACCCAGTGGTACTCTTCCAGGTTAGTCACTTTGCGCAGAATGACTCGAAGAGTGAAGCTGCCTGCGGACCTCGAAGCTAAATTCAATATATCGTTCATCTCCTCGCGCGCCCTGAACATTGAATGCAAGTTAGTGGATATTGGTCCAAAAGGTTGCGGAGTCATTATCACCCATCAGATTCTCGATTATTTTTCCGTCAATGATTTGGTGGCAGGAACGATCAATATTGAAGATTCGAAACCGATGTACGTGAAAGGTGTCATTGTTCACCGATCAGCTTTATCAATCATGCCAAATCTTCCCGAAGGGGTGCATCGAAGCTTTAAGGTTGGAATTCAATTCACACAGGTAGAACGAGAATCCGTCGAGCAAGTGGCTCTTCGTTTTCTTGAACAAGCCACCGAAAAACAGGAGGCCGCCTGACAGACGACTCCTGTATCTTCTGAATTATAAATTAGGAAGCGCTGGAAATCTTGGTTCCGTCTTGAATGGCTTGAATGAGTTGTCGAGCAGCGCTAATTCCAGAATCATAGGCTCCATTCATATAGCCTTGATAGTCTAGGCTAGTGTGTTCGCCGGCAAACAATAGGCGCCCACCCAACTCGGCTTCACCAGCCGAACCCCAAATGGATCCATACTGACCGGGCCTTAAACAGGCGTATGATCCCTTCTGAAAACCTCCAGAAATCCTTGACCAGTTCGCAACGGCGAGGCGATTCGTAAATTGATTTTTTGGAATATCACCAAAAATGCGATTCAGATCTTTAAGGGCCTGCTCGCGGTTTCTGGCTCCGTGATCCTCTTTGCCAGAGACATTCAATCCAGCGCGAAGACCTTCACTTCCCCCGAGATAATTTGTCAGAATTCCGCGACGGTTTCGATCACCCTGCAAACGACTGGTTTCCCAGAAATTTGCACTTGGAAAATCTCCGTAAAATTCACCAACCGAGGCTGGGGTTGGTTTGATCAAATTTCCGTCTCGCCAAAATGTGGATTTAAAGCCCAACATCACTTTCGAATTTGTGCCATACCCGATTTCGGCGATGCATTTCTTTTTAACGGCTGACATCGCCAAATTTTTGAGTTCGACATTGCGAAGTGTTGAAAATGGAATTGTACAAATCACATGACTTGCAATCATTTCCACTCCGCCTGATGGCCCGTCAAATGCGCATCGCAGTTTACCGTTCGAAAGCGATTTAATAGAGTTGAGCATATGGCCAATTTTAAATTTCTGCTGTCCTCGACGAGGATTTTGCGAACCGGTCAGATATTGAATGATGGCTTTTGGAATTTCACTGCTGCCATTTTTCACACGATAGGCTTCGTCACTGTCGCCAAACATCGAAAAGCCATCCGAAGCATCAACATCAAACAACTCAGTCAAGTTGAGCGCCGACTGCTCATCAGTTGCAAGGCCATACTCGCCCAGATAAGCCACATCAACGGCTTCGCGAATCCATGGTGCGACCTCGACGTTGCACAAAAAATCTTTTAGCGTCATTTTGTCGTATTTCGGAAAGAGGGGCAAACGACCCGCGCTTTTATAAGTGAGGTATCCGTCAAATCCATCACCATTTTTCAAAGTGTACATTTCATCTTGTGCCTTAACTACACTTTTTACGAGCGGACGAATTCCATGCAAAATATCTTCTTGATCAAAAAGTTGGCCATTAAATTTATAAAGTGTTTCTGCCAAACCTAAACTAGCGTCCTCAGAAGAAAACTTTTCCACTCCGAGTCCCAACTTTTCACAAAGCCAAAACAGAGCGGAGTGCCCGGTGTCGACCAACTCGCCACCCATTTCGATAAACTGCCCATCGTCGTTGAAATTGTCTTTTGTAAAAATTCGACCACCGAGCCTTTGTGATCCTTCAACCAAGGTGAATGGAATTCCGTGTCGGCCCAAAACAAAAGCAGCCGCTAAACCGGCCCCACCACCACCTAAAATCAGAACACCATCGACATTTTGAGTCTTGGCCGATTCTTCCCCAGCCGCCAAAGCCTGACCCATATTTAAACTCTGAAAAATCGGACTCGCTGCCAATGTCAGTGCCGAGCCCTTTAAGAAAGTTCGCCGAGGTTTGCGACTGGGGAGCTCCGCAACTCTTTGCAGATACTCTCTCTCACTGAGGCCCGCACGTTGGGCACGACGAGACGTTCGCATCAGCTTTCTCAGTGTTCGAAATAACCCAGTTCGCGCCATAGAAGAACCTCCTCGGATCAACGTTAAGTAATTAGACAATTGCACTGCAAATGCCTCTAGACTAACGACCTATCGGCCCGAGGTTAAAAAGACTTGATGAAAAATGCGATGACCTAATTTCTCAAAATATGTTCGCCATCAGATGCATCTCAAAATTAGAAGAGAGACACCTCATTTTAAGAATTGAGACATCCATGTAGGATTTAAAAAGAGATCAATTTCATCCTGAGAAAGGACGCGATCCATGAACCGGAAAGCTACCAAGTCCACTCTGAGACGCCATATTTTTTGCAAAGCTGACTGAATTTGCCGTTCTTTTTAATCGCATCCATGCCACGATCGACAACTTGAGTTAATACGGCCGCATTTTTGTTCGTTGGACCAAACGTCACAAACAGATGTGGATCATCATTGATCATTGCACTCACGGATTTAAAAACACCGACGGGTCGTTTGGTTTTACCGAGAGTGGTCAGCATGACAGATTCATCTTCGACAAAGCCATCGATTCGTTTGCTTTCAGTGAGATCCATTAAGCTATTGAGCGCATTGTTGCCACTCACAATTTTCATAAATGGCTTTTTCGCTTCGACGAAGGCATCGATGACTGGGCCATAAGAGTAACTGTTGATAACTCCCAGAGTGTGCCCGGGCATGGATTTTTCACCTTCAAACTTCCAGGTCGAATCCTTCAAGACGTAGACATAATTGCGCAACATACCTTGGTGAGATTTGGGATAGATAAAATCTGTAAGATCGGAAGAG
>CALCCV010000588.1 GCA_937900305.1 uncultured Pseudobdellovibrionaceae bacterium
TGGCAGTTTGGTGGCCCTCAGCGGATGGCTGTGGCTAGCGGCCTGTAGCCAGAATAAAGAAAACAGCACTGAGCCGACCTTTGTTGACCCCACATTCACCAGTATCTTTACCAATATTTTGAGTGTCCAATGTTTAGAGTGTCACAATCCCGACAATTCGAGTGGTCTGAGTTTAAACTTTTCGACGAAAGCGACCGCTTACTCCACTTGGAAAAATGGGACGGTTTCCAGCACTCGGGCCGGAGGCGATTGCAACACGCTGCCATTGCTCGTAGCTTCTCAGCCAGCGCAATCATTTGCCGTGGGAATTTTAGTGGCTGAATACAATGATCAAGACATTCCGGGTACAATGTGTCGACCTTACGACACTCACTTGGCTTACATTCGCAGCTCACAACAGGCGGGCGCGATTAAGCAGTGGGTGCTCAATGGCGCCGCCAACGATTGATCGCCACTTGATTGCTAGCGAAATTTTTAATTTGGTGTTGTGATTTCTCGCACGAGAACTTCCGCCCGCTGGTAAAGCGCCGGCTCTAAGGTTTTAAGCTCGGCGAATTTTGCGACGAGCTCTTCAGTTCCTAATTTGCGACCGCTGAACTCACTCGAGAGAGCGTCAGCAAAAAGCTCCATCTTGCCCATTTGGAAAACCAAGAGTGCTGTTTTTACCGGAATTTTTTGCGCGGCTTGGACGTAGGCCCGCATGGATTCAGACAAGTCTTGTTGTAAATCCAATGGGATCTTGGTTTTCACCAGCTGCGACAAAAAAAATGCGGAGTCGAGGGCTCTATAGGCGGCATTCGAAAATTTTTGGCGAGTGCTTTTTTCGAGGGAGTTCAGGTTTGCACTTATTTTTTTAAGACAATCAACCTGATCAAAGTTAGGAGCTTCTAGGCCTGCGGCACAGATGCGAACTCGGTTTTTCAAAATCTCTTCGAGCCAAAGTTCTTCTTTCATTTTTAAGTCTTTAAGCCGACTCGAGAGACCGAGGAGCAGATCTTCACGGATGGTGAGAAAACGAACTTGTTCGGAGGGCGAAGACAGAGCTTGGGCTTGAAGCCCCAGCGCGTGGAGCCTCTGCCGTTGACCGGCAAACGTGGTTGAGAGTTCGGATCTCTCAGTGAGTGAGAGAACGTTTTGAAAGTCTCTTTGGGCTTCTGCTTTTTTTCCCGTGCGCAATAGAGCCAATCCCCGAAGGGTCAAAAAATGTGTTTTTTGCAATGAAGAGAGTTGAGCTTGAAGGGGCTCGACAGCTTGCCAATGCTTTAGGGCTTCGTCGTAACTTTGATTGATCACTGCTAAAAATCCCAATTGAAATTGGCCCGCTAAGAACCACTCTTTGGGAAATGTTTTTTTATCGGTGGCCCGCTTCAGAATTTCGTAAGATCGACTTTCGTCGCCCATTTTGAAAAGGCTCTTGGACCATTGCCAATAGATGGCGGCTTCGTCCTGCACCGTTAAGAAAGGAAGAGTCGTGCGTTGCTCGAAGTACTTTGCAGAAAGACCGAAATTAGAAATCACGGCATGAAGCAATCCCAAGTTTTCGAGTGTCGGCGCACGCAGTCTTTCGTTCTCGCGGCCCTGGTCGAGACTGAGCACTAGGTTTCGATGAGCTTGGTCAGCGAGACCTCGATCGAAGTCCACACCCTTTTTGCTATCTATGAGTTTGTGTAGGTAGGAATTTCCGAGCAATAAAAATCGGATGGCACTTTGATCGTTGGTCATGCCTTCCAGGTTTTTGATGACTTCGTCATAATTGGGCTTCGGATTGTACATCTCCTGAACCGCGGCCACAAAAATCAAACTATCCGCCACAAACTGATTTTTCTTCAGACCTGCATAGCGAATGGGAATATCTTGAGCTGCTTTGGCCAGATGCTTGGCCCGGATAAAGTTGAAATGGGATTCCAGATCGTCGGTCGCCAGAACGGAGCCAAAAAAATGACCGGCCGCTTTGGCATACTCTCCCTGACTGAGCAAAAGATATCCTTGATCAAGGTACACCGAAATCAAAAATCGAATTGCATAGTTGTATTCGATATCGTCTTTTTCTACAAATTTGGTGAACGTCGAGGCGGCGTAGGAGAGATACTCGAACTCATGCCCGTGCGCAAAATTCAAAATCATTCGCATTGCGAGCACGCGGCGGAGAAAATAATCGTCACGGTGATTTTGCAGCTCTTTGTCCATCTCAAACCAAAGTTTACGCTTGGCAGCGGCGTCGGTGAGTTTCATCACTTCTCGCGCTTTAAGTTCATTGGCTAGGAGGCTTGGCAATGGAGCTGCAAAAGGGATGGCTTGCCATTGCTTAATTTGAATTTCACGTTCAGCTTCAGGATAGTGATCAAATTTCTCAAATGCAAAAAAAGCAAAGACTAGCTTGTCGTCGCGAGTGAGAACCGAAGTTTTCAAGAGGGGCTCAAAGTCTTTGGCGGCTTCGGCCAGTGTGACATTTGGAGCTTTCAGCTGCGTTTCAAGGAGCCGATAATAAATTTGCGCTTGCAGAGCATTCCGAAAATCTGATTTCTGAAATGCAGCCAGAATTTTTTTTGCTTCGCCGTAGCGTTTGAAGACCAACTCGACCTGGGCTAAAAATAATTTTTGGTTGAGGTCGTCTTTGGGTAAGGTTTGAGATTTTCGCCGCAATGAAAGCACTTTCATTTCAAGTGCACCTGATGCGACCGGGGCGGTCTCTTGCCGCCAAGCCTGCCAAAGTTCAACCATCAGCTCAGCCCACTGCAAATCTCTGGAACTTATATTTTTGACCGAGAGATCTTTCATTCTTTGAAGACTGTAGAGAGAGGATTCGTTGTCTTCGAGATAAAAGTAATCGCTATAGAATCGCAGCAGCCTTTGCTCTAGAGATATCTGAGGTTGTTTGAGAGTCAGATGATTGAGTAAAAGCAGTCGCTCTTCGTAGGACCGCGCGCGGCCATGAGCATTGCGGAGAATTTTAAGATCCCAGTCAGCAGGCACCAACCCCGTCAATGGCAATTGATAAATGTCGAGCGAACCTTCGAAGTCGCAGGTTATATAAAGCTGCTTCATTGGCCATGGATAACTGCAGTTTTGCTCAAGTGACGTCAGCTGAGTGGGAAAAAGAGAGCCGTCTTTCTCGGCCTCTGCGATGGGGTAGCGAAAGATAACCCCACGGTCGTTGGCGTCGATGATCTGGTCATTGTTTGAATCCGAAATAAAATGAGCGAAATAAACGAACTGATCATCTGGCGAGATCGCAGGAAAGCCACTGCGACCCTGCACTTCAACGACGTAGGTGCGAACTTTGCCTTCACCGACTGGAATAACGACGAACCAATTTTTATCACCCTGCGGGAGAGATTCGACCACCAGTATCTGTCGAGACTTGTGAAAGGCCGTGGGCGAAGAGAGGTAGCCCTCATAGAGCACCCGAGTGGACCGATCGCTCAGGTTGTAAAGTAGCAGCTTGGGCTTTTCGCTCGCTGTGGGTCGAAGGAGAAACGCGAACTCGGTGTCTGAAACCCAGGTGGGAGAATAGCGCTCGCCCGCAGGTAGTTTTGGACATTCACTTTGCCGAGTTCCGAGATTGAGAATGCAGATTTCACCCCTCGCTTCATTTTTAAAGTACCGATACAAAACGCGTTCACCTTTGGTGTCGACAGAAGGTTGATCTGAATCCCCGGCTTCATCCAGCAAATTTTTCTTTTGCGAAGACTTGCGGTCAAAGATTTGAATGGCTGGAGTGAAGTTGAGTTTTTCGGTGAAGATAAAAAAATCTTCGTTTTGAGAAACCGTTGCTTGAAAATTGTCTTCGGGTCCCACGGTGAGCTTCTGCAGACGTTCGTACTGACGATAGGAAGCCATTTTTTCTTCAGCCGAAGTCACTACTTTTTTGGCTGCATCTTTGTTTTGGGCGTGTCCATTCACAGCCCAAATATTGGCGATCAAAAATAGAACTGTGCCCCACCCGAGCTTGATCGAGGTTCTCATGGAGTCTTCGATTCTGGCTCTTCGCCGATTTCATTTCGGAGCACGCCAATCACTTTCTTTTTCCATTGCGTCTGCTGAAGATCAACGAAAGCAGCCGGCTCTTTGTTGAGGCTCAGCTGTAAAAAACGCGCCTCGAGTTCGGGCCATTCAGCTGAAGCCTCTTCTTCAAGGACGGTCTGACGATCTAGCACGTAGACCTTCGGTGCACAGGCGCCAGTCAAAAGACCAATTGCGGCGGCGAGGGATAAGAACAATGCATATGAGGATTTCATTCGACGGTGACCTCTTTCACTTGATTGCGAATTTTGCGAGAGATATCGGTTAAAAATGGGGACACGGCAACGCCGCGAATTTTTGGAATGGGTTTGCCAATGTTGAGTGCGACATCGAAATCCATATAGCCTTGTGAAAATTGAGCCGCCACGGAAGTTGGATATGCAAAACCCAAAACAGTCCGAAGCTGATTCAAGCGATCATCCCGATATTCTGGATCCATCACATTGATGAGCGTTAGCAGCTGGCTCTGGCCAATTTGTGTGACGTCAATTTTTCCCTCCAGGGAGCGCGAATTGATTTCATAAACGATGGCGGTGCGGGCAGAAATGGGTTCGTTGGAGACAGGCCCCCGTCCGCGAAAAGACTTTGGTAAAACCTCGTCTGGCCGCACGTTCGTGAGGCGAGTTAGTAGACCAAAACTAAGGGTGCGTGGGTAAAAATCGAAATAAAATTCGCCTCCGAGTTGACCCTGCCCGAGACTGAGATCCAGTTTTTGACCGAGGAGGAGATTTTGGCGCAAAAGTCCGTGGATCACCAGCGGCCCATAAGTTTTGTCTTCGACGACGATTTTTTTGATGACGAGAGGCGAGGCATTCATCAGCAAAGGCTCAACCCGATCAAAAGTGACACGTGTGAACGTATTTAACTGGAGCAGTTCCGTGAACACAAATTTTCGATTTTTCAGTTGCAACTGTTCTTGAAATGGCAAAAACCCAGAGATGGATTGGAGTTGAAATTTTGGACCGGCATAATCGAAATTAGAAAACTTGAGCTGGCCACTGACGTTGATCCATTCGTTGGCCCGAACATAAGCAGCCACCGGAATAGTTAAGTGCCCACGCAGCTTGTGTTCACCCATCAGAGTCATCTGTTTTTGGAGATCAACACCCGCCTGGCCTTCGATCTGCAGTTCTTTTTCCAGAAATAGCGCTTTGCCACTGAGTTCAAGATTTACGACATTTTTGCCCAAGGTGACTTTCGCTTTTGTCAGCTCTAAGCCCCGCGGAGTTCCCGATGCGGCAAGATCAAACTCAAGAGACGTAAAATCTTTGGCCGAAGAATTGAGAGATGCATGTGCCCCTAAGAACTGAATCCCTTTCAGCTCACCTTTTGTTTGCATTTGAATTTCTTTGGATGCCAGCGGACCGGATTGCTGGAATTGAAAATCGATCTGACTGGCCCCCAGGGCGGCCGTTTCAAGTTTTTGTATTTTTTTAGTTGTGACTCTGCCGCCGATGGACCGTCCGTCCCGCGAGTGAGTCAAATGCATCTGAAATTCTCCACTGCCCGGATCCAGCGATTCCGCAGGTGCCGTTCGTTGCCACTCACCGCTGAGTTTTCCTTTGAAGTTTGTTGCAACCACAGGATTTGCGAGGGGCCAGGCGACTTCCCCATCCAGTTGCAAGGAGACTGTTGGCAAGCCATAAGGTTTGATCGTTTGGAAAATTGAAAGCGACGATGGGAGGTGTTGCGTTTCTAGATCTGATTTGCTTTGCACAACGAGGTGGTCAGATTCCCTCAACTTCCAGGCTCCTTGGCTTTTTAAAACACTTTGTTTTTGCAGCTCAAGCTCCAAGTCATAGCGGCCTTCACTGGCTGTCAGCTGAGGAACCTGTAAGGTCAACGCCAATGGCAGCGGACCTGGCAACCCGGGTGCGCGCTGAACGGTGGTGTGCAAATCCAAATCCAGCGCAGCTTCGGGCATCGACAGAGCTGCAGATTTTTTTTGACTCCATTTGACCTCCACCAGGGTGTCCAAGAGCTCCGCAGTTGGCAAATTGACGGTCTTGGCCGCTAGCTTAAGATGGCCTTGTGCCGTCTCACTTTTGAGAGACGGCCAAGGAATTGCCAGCAAATGAGTCGGTTTGAGTTCAGGCAGATCTAAGCTAAATTCAACTTGTGCTTGGACTTCAGAGGCTCTCTTTCCCTGCATTGAGGACGGCAGCACAGCCTGCCACTTTGAAAAAAACTGCGGATTGAGGTTGATCTTCACATCACCATTTAAAAAGTTTGAATCATCGAGCAAAGAGGTTCTGCCCACAAGAACTGGTTCAGAACCCTCACTCACGTGAACACCGGCGCGTAAAAATTTGAGGGCTTCGTTGGTCTCGAGATCGACGACAAATTGAAGGGTTGGAATTTTTTGAAAAGTCCCTGCCCCCTGCGCCATCTGAATGTCTCGGGCCGAGGTTTTCAATTGCCAGTGAAAAGCTTCCTTCGCCGACACCGGGCCTGCCAAAATTTCGATTTGGCCCACTTTTAGCTGAGAGGTCTTGGGAGGCTGGGCGCCAGCTGCGACGGTTCGCTGAGCGAAATTTTCCACATTCATCTTTGCCAACATTCGCTCTGGTTGAAAGCGCACGCCGTTTTCCAGATTTTCAATGAAAACTTTCAATTCCATTGAGGCTTGCCAATTGAGCTGAAGCTGGCTTTCTGGATTCACCGATCGCTTGCGAAAAGTCGCCAAAAGAGATTTGTCTTCCGGCATTTGTAATTTCAAATCCGTACGAATCTGTTGGGAGGTGATCATCACCGAACCTTGCACTGTGAGACCCGAAAACTCGATCTGTTGCTCGGAGGAGAGATCTGCCAAACGCTGTTGAACTTTGGCGGTCACCGGTCCAATGTGGAGAGCAGAGATCCGAATGTCCATCGGTACTAAGCGAAACAGATTTCTGAAAGTGCTGGCGAGCGAGAGTTCGGAAGAATTTTGAGTCTCGGTAGGGGGCGCGGACGTCGTCTCGAGCTTCACATCTACGGCGTCAATCTGAAACTTTTGAATATCGAGGGCGAGGGGAAAAAGGCCGATCCGATAAGTGATCTCTCCGTGCGCCACAAAGGCGTCGAGTTTAGAGTCTGGGCTGACTTTTGACAGATGCAAATTTGAAAATCGAATTTGATTGAAAATATCAAACTGCAACGATTCGGCAGTCAGATTGTAGCCAAGATCGGCAATTTTTTTTTGCGCAAAACGAACCGCCCACTGTCCACCCGCTGCGGAAGAGAGATAGAGGTAGCCACCGAGAGCGGTAAGTCCCAAAACAGAGACAAAGAGGGCAAAAAACCTAAGATAACGATTCATGGCCCTTCAATAGAGCAAGAAATTAGACGGGTGACGACGAGCTTTGCAGTGCAGTAGTGACGAAGTTTTTTTTAAAGTGAGGCTTCTAGGTCACGAATGTCTTGGATTTGCAGCGTCGACTTTTTGGTGCCGTCGAGATTGATCACAAAACCAGCTTTGTCAGCGGGCGGGCTCGATTTGATGAAATCCTCTAACAACTGAACCGCAATGGGGGCGTGAGCACCAGGAATCCCGTGATAAGCATCTTGCACTAAGAACATCTCTTGAGTCGCTTCAGATTTAAAAAAATAGCGAATTTGATCTTTCAACATGGGTGGATCTTCTTTTGAGGCAAGGACCAGGCGAGTTCGAACCGAATGGGTTTCTTCGCTCTCGGTCAAATCTGTGTACTTTACCGCTCGAGCTAAACAAAAAATTCCCGCAAAAAATTGATCAAATGTCACATCGTCTGGAACGTAACCTGGCACGTCCTTCTTAGGTGACATGACGTTAAACATCGTCGTTTGAATTGAGATGTCATAATTTTTATCGATGGTCGCGGTCATAAAGGGATTCCAACTCCAAAAACTGAGAGAAGCCACGAAGGCCTGATGAGATTGCTCGCCCTTTGGGTCATAACGATGACTGGGCTTCATTCCCGGCGAATACATCAAGTGACCTTGAAAGAGATCGCCGTGCTTATTCAACAGAGCTTCCGAAATGTAACCAGAATAAGAAAGTGTCGCGAGATAGAGTTTGCGATTCTTGAGGGGCAGGCTTTTGATCACCGCAACAACGTCCTCAACCAAACTGTCTTCAGTCACTAAATAAGTCGATGCCGGGCTGAGTGGATTTAGCGCCTCCATAAAGTAGGGCTTCTCGGACTGATTTATTTTGCGAATGGATTCACCTTGAGTGCTAAACGCTATCCGAAGACTTGAGATTTTTTTTGCTGCAAGACCGTCAGCAAACTCTTGCAAATTTTGCAGTGGATAGATGAGACCCGTGAGAGTCACAACGATCGGAGCATCGGAACCTGCGTCTGAATATTCATATGCAACAGCGTGACCTGTATCCATCTTAACGAAACCACTCGTTTGCGTGGCCGCCGCAGGGGTAGCTGTTGCTGGATTCTGCGAAACATTCTCTGTGGCCTGCCCCTGATTGGCGAACGCCATCACCGCACCGATGAACAGGAAGCTGACCTTTTGTTTAAGATTGCGAGATTTCACGGTGGACTCCTTAGCATTGATCACAAGAGCATTGATCACAAGAAAATCTAAACTTGCTGCCAAATTAATCTCAACCGAGTCCTAACACAAGAGTTGGTGAAAATTCACAAGGAACTCCTGAAATATTCACCCGATCCACCAAAAGTTAGACAGTTCTAAACCGGCTTGCGAGGGTCGAATAAACCTTCAATCCTAAATCAATGAGCCGGTAAGAATTGGGCGAAATCGTTTGGTGAAATCGCGAACAATCGCCGAGGGAGTGCCTTGAGCATCTGCCCCCCGGAGGGGCCACAGCCAGGAGATTCATTTTTATTTTTTAGGGGTCGGGACCAAAAGTCCTTTGAGCTGATCTCCAAGAGTTCCAAACGAAGTGGCGGCAGCTTGAGCGGCCTGCACCCCACGCCACGATTCATCTTCTTGGCCCGTGGGTAAATCTAAGCTCATTTTTCGCTCTTCGTACTGAAGTTCAGCAACCTTGACAGACAGATCCATTCCCACTTTGAGCTTTTCA
>CALCCV010000589.1 GCA_937900305.1 uncultured Pseudobdellovibrionaceae bacterium
ATGCTGGCAGATGATTTCATTTTTCTTAAAAACTTGCTTCATGAATTTGATGTTCAAGGAGTTCAAACCTTTTTTTCAGTGAACTGATTGAGAGGATCCCGTGAACACAATTCGATCGAAGTCGATGTCGAAGATCTCTCGAATTTTATTCTACTCTCACGATACCTTCGGCCTCGGTCACATTCGGCGAACTCAAAAACTGGCAAATACGATCTCGCGCGAAGATCGCGCCATTCTGATAGCTTGCGCCTCGCCCAAGGCTTCCAGTTTTGGATCATTACCGGGCATTGAATATCTCAATCTCCCAGGATTCACAAAACAGGTCACTGGCGAATATGTTCCGCGCAGCCTGCCACTGCACCTAGAAGAGTTTATCAATCTGCGAGCAGGACTTCTTTTAAGTGCCGTTCGTTCGTTCGATCCTGATATTTTTGTCATTGATAAAGAGCCATTGGGTGTAAAGCGAGAGTTGATTCCAAGCCTAGAGTTTCTCAAATTTCACCAAAAAAGATGTCACGTGATTTGTGGGTTTCGCGACATCCTTGACGAACCAGAAGCGGTCGAGCGCGAGTGGCATCGCCGCGACACCGTCGATGCCCTGCAAACCTATTTTCACTCTATTTTTGTCTACGGTGAAAAAGAGACCTTTGATTTCGAAAAAGAATATCCTTTTGCAGCCTCACTGCAGACGAAATTTAAATATCTTGGTTTTCTGCCTCCTGACGACACAAATCAAATTTCAGAATTTTCGATTCCTTTTGCCGATGCAACAAAACCGCTAGTGACGCTCACCCTCGGGGGAGGCGGCGATGGTCAAGAAATTCTTGAGGCTACCCAACGTCTGCTCGGATCCCGAAGTCACCTCGATTTCAATCTCTACATCCTCACGGGTCCATTTTCTTCACCGCTCATCCAAATGCAGTTGAAGCAGCTCACTGAAAACAGACCCGAAGTGTATGTCACTGACTTCATCGCAAACTCTCTACAACTCTTTCGACAGAGCCAGTTGATTTTGTGCATGGGTGGATACAACACGATGACCGAACTGATGCATCTGCAAAAATACCCACTCATTTTACCTCGGGTGAAGCCTCGCAAAGAGCAGCTTTTGCGGGCTCAATCTTTTCAGCGGCTGGGATTGTGCGACTACCTTCCGCCTGAAAACCTGTCTGCCGAATCTTTGTTTCAAAAGATCACCGAATTGCTGGAGCGGGAACCAAAGATCATCAAGGCTCTTCCCATGCGGGGCCTAAAGTCATTTGCTCAGTACATCGAAGGTCTGCTGTGACCGCCCAGGGTCCACCTTCTCAAATTGCGTTCGTTCTGAAAGGCTACCCGCGCGTTTCAGAAACCTTCATCGCTCAAGAGATTTTTATGTTAGAGCAAAGGGGATTTCCCATCCTGATCATATCAATGCGAAAGGCCCGCGAGCCAGAGCGACAGCCAGTGGTGGCGTTGATCAAAGCACCCATCATCTATGTGCCGGAATACATTTGGCCCTCCTTGCAGACCATTCTCAGTGAAAACGTTCAGACGTTTCAAAAAAATCCTCGCCGTTATTTGAAGTATTTAACGATCGCAGCGTGGCGCTCCCTTTGTGCTATGGACGACAGTCCCATTAAACGATTTCTCCAAGCGGGTTGGACCCTCGCGAAAATCAAATCGGTCCACCACCTTCATTCTCACTTCGCCCATGCGCCCACAGAGTTAGCGTGGTACATGGCCAAACTCAGTGCCGGCCGCTATACGATTTCAGCCCACGCCAAAGACATCTATACGCTCTCGAAAAAAGAACTCACCCGACGGATCAATGACAGTGAGCTAATTATGACTTGCACTGGTTTCAATGATCAATACATGCGAGCTTTGCCGGGGATCGATAAAAAGAAAATCCACAAAGTTTACCACGGAATCAATTTGGAAAACTTTCGACCAACCCGAGCTGACAATCTGTCCGCCACCGAATTACTTTATAACCAAGAGAAGTTAAAACTTTTGTCGGTCGGACGACTGGTTGAAAAAAAAGGCTACTCAGATATCTTTTTGGCTTTAAAGATTTTAGCCGACAACCAGTTTCTATTTGTTTATGACATTTACGGTGCGGGTGAATTGAAAGATCATCTGGTGAAACAAGTGCAAGAACTCGGCCTGCAAGATTCTGTCGTCTTTCACAACACCACCACTCATCCCCAAATTATCACTCGAATGAATGAGGGCGGAATTTTTTTGTGCGGCAGCCGCATTGGCAAAGATGGCGACCGGGATGGAATTCCCAACACCCTAGCCGAAGCCATGGCGATGGAGCTCCCGGTGATTGCCACCAATGTCTCTGGCATCCCAGAGCTGGTTGAAAATCAGGTTTCCGGACTTCTGATCGACGAAGCTGATCCCCAACAGCTGGCGGGTGGCATCGAATTTTTAGCAAAAAATCCCGAGCAAGCCCAAGCTTACGGAAGAGCGGCTCGGCAGCGGGTCGAAAAAGCCTTTAATTGCGAAGAGTGGATTAAGATATGTGCGAATCTCTTAGCTCCTTTTGCGAAAGTTCGATCATGACGAATTCACAAAAAAAACCGAAATTACTTTTCTATTGCCAACACCTTCTCGGAGTTGGTCACGTCACGCGCAGCCTGGCCTTGTCACACGAGCTTGTCGAGCGCTTCGATGTCACCTTTCTTCAAGGCGGACCCGATATTGGAAAGACCGTGGAACACACGTCTTTTCAACACCTGTTTTTACCGCCATTTTTGATGCGCGAGTCAGACAGCAGCCTCTATGATCCTTTAGGAGCGAGCACCGTCGAAGATATTTTTTCCAAGCGTCAACAGCACCTGTTTGAAATCGCCTCTAAAACTTCGTTCGACGTCGTTCTCACTGAACTCTTTCCCTTCGGCAGAAATAAATTTCGCAAAGAAATTTTAAATCTGGTCTCAGACCTCCGAAAAAAAAATCCCAAGATTCTCGTCGCCTGCTCTCTGCGCGATATTCTCGTTGAAAAAAGCAAACCTGGCTTCACCGACAAAGTTATACAGACTGTGAAGGGCATTTACTCCTGCGTCTTGGTCCACAGCGACTCTGATTTTTTGAAACTCGAAGATAGCTTTCCCGCCGCAACTCAAATCTCAGATCAATTGATTTACACTGGCTTTGTCACAGAAAAACCCGTCGGTAACCCCAACTCTGCATCCCAGCCCCCCACCCGCCGTCCCGAAGTTCTTGTGAGTCAAGGCGGAGGCAGCGTCGGCGAAGAGATGAGCTTAGCCGTCGCCCGCACCGCCGCACTGTTGCCCCATCTCAAATTCCGTTTTATTTTGGGACCTTATGCGCCGAGTTTTCTGGGCGACGAACTGCTCAACATCACAAGTGGCTTAAACAACGTTGAAGTGCTCGGTTTTCTCAACAATTTCGAGGAAGAATTGAGGACGGTGGCCTTGTCCGTGAGTCTAGCCGGGTACAACACGGTGATGAATGCATTTAACACCCGAACGATGGCTTTAGTTTATCCTTATCAGGCTAATTTTGAGCAAACTCTCCGGGGTGAAAAATTGGAGAGCTCCGGTGCCTTGAAAATGATCTATCCAACTGATCTAGAGCCATTCATTCTGCGAGACAAAATTTTAGCCAACCTGAATCGATTTCCAGAGGACTTTCACATCTCCCTCGATGGTGCGCGACGAACCGCCGAAATTCTCCTGGCCAAACTCATCGAGTCCTGAAAATATGGCGGAATGACCTCCACATCTAATTTCAGTGTTTTGAAAAATCAAAAAATTCTGATCACTGGCGGTGCGGGCTTCATCGCCTATCATCTCACCACCGCCCTATTGAAACTTGGCGTGCACGTTGTCGGCATTGACAATTTTGATCCGTTCTATCCAAAAGCACTTAAAGAAAAAAATCTGGCCGATCTTCGAAAAACCCAAAAGGAGCTCGGCGCCAATTTTGAATTTTTCGAAATCGATTTCTGCGACTCCTTGGCCCTGAACCGACTTCCCACCGACTTTTCGGCCGTCATCCATCTCGGAGCAAAGGCGGGCGTGCGCCCTAGCCTCGAAGATCCGTTGGGCTATATTCGCGCCAATTTGCATGGCACGACGGCAGTTTTGGAATGGATGCAAAAAAGTCAGCAGCGAAATTTTATTTTTGGCTCATCTTCTTCGGTTTATGGCAATAGTTCCGTGGCTCCGTTTAAAGAATCGATGGCCTGCGATAAGCCAATTTCACCTTATGCAGCAACTAAGCGTGCTGGCGAGCTTCTTTGTGCCACTTATCAACACCTGTATGGCTTTCAAATCGCCGCTCTGAGATTTTTTACGGTGTATGGGCCGCGCCAAAGACCCGATCTGGCCATTCGCAAATTTGTGAATGCCATCGCACAAAATCAAAAAATCACCCTATTCGGCGATGGCAGCTCGGCCCGCGATTACACATTTGTCATGGACATCGTCGCTGGGATTTTGGGAAGCCTCACCTTCGTGCAGAACCACCAAGGTCCCGTTTTTGAAATCTTCAATTTGGGGAATTCACACCCTGTTCCACTCCAAAAGATGCTAAACACGATCGAGTCTGCAATGGGCGTAAAGGCCAATATTCAATGGGAAAAAATGCAACCAGGTGATGTGGAGATCACCTGCGCCGATGTCAGCAAGGCCAAACTGCACCTGCAATACCAAGCTTTAACTCCATTTGAGGATGGGATTCGTCAGGTTGTCGAATGGTCCAAAACACTGTGAATCTTAAACATTTTAACAGGTAATCTTTCCAAAACTTTCGCCGTGTCATCGCGCTAAAAATCTAAAAATTTTGAAAATCACCCAACATCCCTTATAACTCTGGTTCATCTAAATTCACCAAGAGGGGGGGGGTACTAATGAAAGTGGCAGTCTTTGGTACCGGTTACGTCGGCTTGGTGACTGGAGTTTGTTTGGCCGAAAAAGGCCAACAAGTCTTGTGTGTAGATATCGATGAAAATAAAATTGAAAAACTCAAACTCGGGGAATCGCCAATTTACGAACCCGGTTTGAACGAGCTTCTGAAAAAAAATATCGCTGCGGGACGAATTCTGTTTTCAACAAACGTGCATGAAGCCGTGAATTTTTCAACGGTCCTGATGATTGCCGTGGGAACTCCTCCTGCTGAAGACGGCTCTGCCGATTTGAGCCACGTTCTCAAAGTGGCGGAAACCATTGCTCAGAATATGACGAGCTACCGCTTGATCCTTAATAAAAGTACTGTGCCCGTCGGCACACATCTGCAAGTTCAGAATTGCGTGGCCGAAGTTCTGCGTGCCCGCAATTCAGCGCTCGAGGTCGAAGTCGCTTCAAATCCAGAGTTTTTACGCGAAGGTTGCGCCATCGAAGATTGCCTTTTCCCCGCCCGAATCATCGTCGGTACGAAAAGCGCTGAGGCCGCCCGCTTATTACGAGAACTCTATCGTCCATTCATCGAACAAGGTGTGAAGTACGTGGTGATGGATCCGCTTTCGTCGGAAATGACAAAGTACGCAGCGAACTCGATGTTGGCTGCACGAATCTCTTTGATGAATGAATTTGCCAGGCTCTGCGAAAAAGTAGGAGCT
>CALCCV010000590.1 GCA_937900305.1 uncultured Pseudobdellovibrionaceae bacterium
CGCTGAGGATCAACTCCTCAAACTCCCATCCCGAACCTGATTCCAAATTCGGAGATGCAAACAAGTCCGCCAGTTTTTTTACCAAAACGAGTCGTACACATCTCCGGGCCGCGCCGAAGGCACGCCTTTAGGCCTGCATAAAAGTTATGCGTTTTTTGAAACTTTGGAAACTGGACCTTTAGCTGACGACGATGTTGACCACAAAAAGGGTCACCACACACGCAACGTAAAGAAATATAAGCTGACCTGACATTGAGTTCTTCCCCTGCATTTAAAATAGGTTTCCGCACGTCGAGGGTCAAGGGCTTTTCATGATCAAATCTCCGTCCAGGTCTCAAGAAGAGTCCATATGGGACCGATAAGTTAGACGACATAAAGGGAGGATCTGACATGAAAATATGGACTCGAATGAAAAGCCGATTTGCTAAGAATCTAAAAAACCAAAAGGGCCAAGGGATGACTGAGTACATCCTCTTACTCGTGTTGGTCGTCGGGCTGGTGATGATGTTTAAGGGCCAAATCACTGACATCATCAAAGAAAAAGTCGGCGCCCTCAGCAGCGATATCCAAGGTTTCGACGCGAACTAAATTTCGAAGGACTGGAGTCATCCAAATGATGATCGAACATGTTCTGTTGATGGTAGCGATATTTATGATTGGGCTGAAGTTTATGATCGTGGCTCCGAGGTCTGCGTTCAAGCACTCAGCTCCGATTTTAGCCATGAGGGTTGAACAGCAACTGCGCACCGGCGAAGGTTTTAAGCCGCAGGTGAAAGATCGCTCTGCATGGGCTGACAAGTGAATTTGAAAAACGAAAGGGGACAGATCCTCGTCGAGCAAATGCTGCTGACGATCATGGGGGTCTCCCTGCTGATCTTCGCGTTGGGCAAATTTCGTGAAGATCAAATGGTTGCCAAATTAGTTGGCGGACCGTGGGTGAAATTATCAGGAATGATTGAATCTGGTGTCTTAGCGGACCCAGCAACTGCAAAGGGACGGCATGCCAATCAATTCGATCGAAAAGCTAGCTACGATCCCAACGAATAAGTGCCAAGCCAAAAATATTTCTTTGGCAGACCAACGTGGCATCATCATGCCCGAATTTCTGTTTGCCTTCATTGTTTCACTCCTTCTGTGTTGCTTGGTTTTTATGTTTGCCTATAGCTTTGTGACCACGGAAGTGGTGCAGTACATGGCCTTCTCAGTGGCGCGGGCAGCCGCCTCCGCTGATCAATCCCCCGAGGATCAAGAGACGGCGGCCAATCGGAAATTTGAGAGGCTCCAAAAAGCTCCGGTGTGGTCTTACATATTTCAAGGCGAGTGGTTCACCGTCAGCAAACCCGAAGTCAAAATTGCAAAAACACCTTCTGATTTTTTCAATAGCTACGGCAATCCGAATCCAGAAAAAGACAATCGCATTCCTGATACCGGCGTGCGCATCCCTGTAACGATCAACTTGTTAAGCAAAGATTTTCCAATGCTGGGATCGACCTATCTCGAAGATCCTGACGAGTTTTCAACATTTGTTACAGGATTTGTCTTTCGAGAACCGAGCAGCAGCGAGTGCATGGAAAAAAATGTGAAGTTGCGGATGACGGGTGGAATCACAGACCTTGATCCCCGCTTTACCAACGGAGCTACACAGTTCAATAATGCCACGGCGGCGCAAGGCTATGTGCCATTGGAGGACAACGGATGTTGACTTTGTCTGCCTCTAAACTTTCGCGTGATTTAGACGTGCCGGGTGCCGCGAAATTGGTTCTTAAAAGTGAACGCGGAATCGCCGTTTTTGAGTTGATCCCGGTCCTTGTGATTGTCGCCCTGTTTCTGAATTTCATTTTTGGATTTTTCGGAGTCATTCACACCGGAATTCTCAATAGTATAGCTTCGCGAAATTACACGTTCGAGACATTTCGTCATCGCTCCAATGTCGCCTTCTTTCGCGATTTAGAAGATGGCTACAACTCCGGGCCCAAAACAAGGTATCACGAGACACAAATTCGTTATCACGGCACAACCGGAGAACAGCGGCCAAAGGGGGCCCTCTCTTGGATTGCCACCGTGCGAGACATCGCGTTCATCAAAGACCAGGCTGGACTCGATGATGATCTGGGAAGTCGGGGTGAGCATCAATCAACGCTTGCGAACATTCGTCCAGATCAGCGGATCGAAGACAGTGAAGGGTTCAGTCCCGTCTGGATTCAACCGACTTATGGAATATGCATTAATTTTGAATGCGGCAAACCCTAAGGAGTCGTGATGGGGAATGAAACTCGCAATTTATGGCTTTCATTAGGGGCAGGGATCTTTGCCACCTTCTTGCTTTACAGTTACTCTCAAGAAAAAAAAGCTGAATATGACAAACAATTTGGCTCTACCAAACGAGTTGTCATCGCTAAGGCAGATATCGCTGAGATGCAAACGGTCTATGACACAATGGTCGAAACCGTGGAGCGACCTGGCACTTATATCGAACCTGATGCCGTCACGATCCCTGAAGAAATCATCGGCAACGTTGCCGCCATTCCGATAAAAAAAGGTCAACAAATCACGAAGAACGCGCTTCTCACGCCGGGTCCTGACACTGGAATCAGCCTGCAAGTCGCCCCATCGAAGCGAGCGGAGA
>CALCCV010000591.1 GCA_937900305.1 uncultured Pseudobdellovibrionaceae bacterium
TACTGCCGCTAAATTCAATTTCGGCGGGTTTCACTTTCATTCGAGACTTCGCAATCCAAAGGCCAAACTGCTTTCTATAAAGATTCCCACCATAAACTTCGACTAGTCTTTCAAACTCGGTTCCCGTCAGGCGAGCAGCCCCTTTGCCATTTTCTATTTCACTGAGCCAACCGGCGCTTCGCCCTGTTTTCTGAGCGGCCTGCTTCACCGTGAGTTTGTTGAGCTCACGAAGTTTTCTTAAAATGACTCCACTGTCTTTCACAGAACCTCCTTCTGCCGAGAGATCTCGGTCAAAAATTCGAACTGTGGTGAATGTTCACCACGGATCTTGAATTGTTGAACACGAGTGAAGGTTCACTCGTGAGAGGGTGCGGTGGCAGGGTTTTGGCAGGGAACTACAGGGATCTTAACGGGCACGAAATGCCGTTCAGAAAACCATCAAATTAGACTCGTAATAATATTAACTATTTAGAACTTCGAACTTTTTTGCTTTTCGTACTTACTATCTGAAATTAATTGGTCGGGGTTACCCTAAAGTATTCGAACCTTCAGTTGCAAATAAATGCATCTGGAAGCGATGGAAGTCAACCAAAACGAATCTAAACGAACTGGCAAAGTTGAGATGGATTGAAAATTGGAAAACTCCCGACCTGTGCAACCACTTTGGCAAAAGGCGGTCCGCCATTCGTCAAAGTATTCGATCCTTGAGACATGGCGGTCTGGAAGGACTCGATTTGACTGAGAAAGAGAGGAGTTCGATTCTTCAAAAAATGGCTCAAGAAGAGGTCATTTTCAAAACAAAAACTCCAAGGTCCGTCCGCTTAAGCTAAATCGGTCGATCCTTCGAGTTTTAAATCCTAGAGAGGAGCAAATTCGTGCTGCGAGGACTATTAAAAATCTACGCGTTTGTCATTGGCCTGGCGTTTACGTTGGGCATTGGTGAGGTTTTGGTAAAGGGAACTATTTCGATGGCAAATATGGCAGTAGAAGCTCACCAAAAGGGTCCTATTTCTTTTGGAGAGCTCAATCGAATGCTTCTGATAGAACCTAGCCGACAATCCAACCAAAGAACAGTTCATCAAAAAACTCGGGCAGGTCGATCAAACCATTTGGCACCGGAGCTATAAATATCTTTTGAGATCATCGCCATTCATTGCTATTGGCGATATTCATGGGTACAGCGACAGTTCGGGAAATTTAAATTCAACGAAGCACTATTCAGTGAGAGAAGGATCAACGCCAACTTCAATCATTTGAAGGTTACATTGTGGGGGATGATCTGACGAAAAAAGAAATCAAAACACTTTCAATCTAGCTTCTCATTTTTTGGAGGTCCTTGTGAACTGTGCATTCAACGAATCTCATGCCGAAAAATACCTACGTAGCAAAATACAATCTGGCCTACTCGGGCGCCTTTTCTCAGAAAAAAATCTCAATGGTATTGACCACAAAGTCACACTTCGAGAGGTCTGGGAGAAGTACAAAAACTTGCAGCTGCCGACTCTATCAGAAGCAGCGAGAGTCAACAAGCTCTCACGCATGGAACGTTTTCTGGGACCAATTTGGGAGATGAGAATGTGTGAACTCACACCACAGACGATCTCAGAGTACCTCGTTTGGGCCAAAGAAAATTATATCCAAACGAGCAGTCAAAAATTCAACTTCACAAAAGAGACCAAAGATTTTCGTTCCATTTTATCTTGGTACATCGAGCAGTTTGACTATAAGTATGTGAACCCGATCAAGCCAATGCACAGAAAGCTCGGGGTGATTAAGGAATGTCCGGTAAAAAATAGGAAGATTTCTTTAGAGGAGATGCAGGCATTCTTAGCTGAACTTCCGCCGATGTATCATTCCATGGCCGTTTTGCAGTTCTTTGGAGCTATGAGAATTGGGGAGGTCGCCGGGATTCTGAAAAAGAACATTGATTTAGAAAGACGTACCCTGACAGTTCGTGAAGTTCTTATTTGGATCCGGGGCACTCCCAAAATTAAGAATCTGCCCAAAAATAATTCTGTTCGCGAGGTTTTTTTAAATGAAACGATGGTTAAGATTATTGAGCGGCTGCTCCGGGAATCACCTTCGCAAATCGAGCATTTATTCACCGTAAAAGGGCTACCGATTCGATATAGTTTAATTGCTTGGCACTATAACCAAGCCTGGAAAAGGGCTGGTTTAACGAAGTTTAGGGGCACTCATGCGATTCGCTATTGTAGTTCGCAAACAATACGCGCTTTGACGGGCTCTCTTGATTCAGTGATGTCGATCACTGGACAGTCGGCTTCAATGGCAAATATGTATTCATCACCGGCTTTGCAAAACGCCAATCGCGAAAACGTTCTAAAAATGGAAGAAGCTTTCAAAACCAGAAATTCAACGACAGAGCTCCAAGAAAATCTCGTTGTTCTACCAATGATAGATGCCGCGTGATCTTGATTTTCTAAGAAAAAAATTGGAGTTGTTACGAGGTCTCAGTTAGAGACATGTCACCATTCTTAAGTCTAAAAATGAATGAGAGGTCCCCGGGGGAGTGCTCGCA
>CALCCV010000592.1 GCA_937900305.1 uncultured Pseudobdellovibrionaceae bacterium
GAGTATGCCAAACTCACTATCGCTCGCACGCTCGGAGCACGAGCTCAGATGCAAGCCGTATTGGATAAGGCGATCTTAAGTGAGGAACGCAAAGCCCGCTTTCAGGAGTGGCTGACGAAGTCCATGGATCGTTTGAGTGAATTGCAGAACGTCATTGCACCAGTAGCTGTTCCTGCTGGCCAATAGCACGCTAGGAACCCGACCAGTCACCAAGCCAAGGCCGCAAATCACTCTTTGAGGCCTTTGGATTGGCTGTCATTTAGATGTGCTTTTAGATGTGCTTTCCATCGTACTCTTTAATTTTAATGCTTTTCAGATCGATTTCATCGACGCAGCGAAGATTTATGGCCATCATTTTTTTACCATCAGGAGCCACTCCGCCGGCAAAAGGCAGAATGCCACAAGTTGAACAGAAGTTGTGTTCAATCACATTCTTGTTGAATTTGTATTCAGTGAGAGCGTTCGCACCAGATATCAAATTGAAATTTTCGCTAGGAATGAAAGCGAGAATGCTCCCTCGCTTTTGGCAAATCGAACAGTTGCACGTCAAGCCGCTGTCGACAGACATCTCAGCTTCAAATTTCACTTTGCCGCAGTGGCAACTTCCGGTGTGTTTCATACTTTCTCCTTATTAGATCTTAAGACCGACTGTTGAAGGGCAGAAATCCAAATGCCTTCCGTTTAGCGCCGCCTCTATTCGAAGAGTCTCTAGAAGATTTCTCAATTTGTTAACTTCGAAATTTGAAATCTTCAAAGTTTGTTTCAGATAAAAACAAAGATCCCATTTTACTGCCCTAATATCTATATCGCGAGTTCTTTCAAATTTAACTACGATGTATTCAGGAAGTCATAGGTCGACAAAAAGGTGACCCACGGCAGCGCTTTCAGTTGGATTTATTATGTGAACACCTCTGCAGATTTGAGAGCTGAGATTGGTGACAATCCCAATTTGTTGACTCTGCTGTGCGGGAGTCGTTGTGGAATTTATGACGGTCGGACCGGCAACAAGTTCCTGGAGCTTCGATTTGTTAGGTTGTAAAGGCAGGGATGCTTGCGGGCCTCATTGCCTTCGAGCAAAGAACTTGCTAGCTTGCACCGAATATTCAAAGGAGATTGAAAATGACAAATATGTTTTTGGCGATGTCGCTTCTCTTGTGGGCTCCGGGTGAGTCTATTGCGCAAAACTCTCTCGAGTTTAAAAAATTAGGAATCATCAGAGAGTTTGGCGGTACCGATAACGCCGCATTGTTTGGAGTCCGCTTCGATTCAGGGACGTTCAATGTCACGGAAGTCATAGGACCCGGGTTTCTAAAAACTTATCAAGTTGGAACTTTGACTCAGTCTTCAGTCGGCAACTTATTTGTGAATAGTTCGAAACCATTAGGTCCGACCGAAAAATTGGAATTGCTCACAAATTTTGGTGGTGCAACCCTCATCTACACCGAGGGGTACTCCGGGCAACTCTGCACTTCAGATGAAATCATGTATGAGGTGGTTGCAACTGGATCAGTTAATGAAACTAATGTCGAAGTTGCATTCCAGTTCGTCGCTGAGCCGAGTGCGCAGGATAACTGTAAATTTCAGATCTTTGGTGTTGAAGTTCGATACTAGGAACTGAAGGCATTTTGGCCCTGCTCGCTCCAAACGGTACTTGGTTTGGATGCTGTGCTCAAAGCAATTCTGCTCCTGCGCGGATTGAGCGATTATCGAACGGCAGTCTTCTTTTGGATTATAGGATCAGGGAAGCGCCACGGAGCATAGCCGTGAAGAAACCAATCCCTTGCGCGCGCAGGCCTCATACTTTCTAGATCTTCTTTTGTGTGATGCAAATGAGGAGGAAGAATCGAGTAAAACAAATTATTTCCAAAGCTCCCGATACGTCTGAATGTAGAATACAAGTAATGCTTTAAGGTGCCTTCGCTCCCAAAGCGATCAGCATCGGGGTGATAGTAAAAATATCTGACATCCCGAGCTGCCTGGCCGAGATTCAGAGCGGTGTGGTCACAGCCGCATTAACCAAATGGGGTTAGCGCTTTCCCTTCTGAGTGATTGCGCGAATTAATGCATTGAGCTAATTTGCTGTAAATCTAGAATGGAGACACTTATGAAGATGATACTAACGTCACGATCAATGATCGCTCTTCTCGCCCTACTTCTTTCGAGTCTCAGCAGCCAATACTCGCATGCGGACAATTTCGAAACTGCCACAAAAGGCCTTTTCCCCACAACTACAGCCAATCGCATATCCGAGGTCGAGGATTTCATTCAGAAGCCTATGGATTGCAAATACCTCTCGAAAGAATATCTCGGAGGAGACGGCACTTACAATTTTCCCGATATTTCGAAACCCACAACGCGAATTCCTATCATACGCCTGACACCATCTGGGAAAAAATTTATCGCATTTCCGACGCCGGTGATTACCGGGATCGCGCAGACTCGACATGAAGCATCCCTTAACAAAGTTACTACTTATTACGAAACAACTGTTAACGGCGTTCACTTTACGACCAGTATAGATTTTGGATTTAGCAATCCAGTGAGCTTATTCATTTATACCCGCCTTTTTGCTGTAGATCTTCACATCGAGCAGATTATGGAATGCAACATCCTGTGAGTGCAGCATCGAATCCAAAACTTCATATCTTCCGCCTGCATCCGGTGCAGAAAATTGAGTTGGTCAGGTGGTTTTCGTTGACTCCTGCGGAACTGACTGTCGAACCAGCGATTTAAATTTTCTCAGTTAGAGATAATCACGAAGACAATGGTGTTTCTAAATGGGGCGCTGTTTTGGGTTATTGCCAAATGAGTGCAGAACATCCCCGGTCGTTATTTCTATGAAGAAGATGCCGTTCCTTAAAAGTATCCTAATGGCGAACCAAAAGAAATCAGTGGTTGTTTAAGGGGAGCTCAACAAATGAGTGTTTTCTCTAGATTTGCAAAAGGAATTACAATTCTCTTGCCGCTTCTTCTTTTTCAAAACTGTGGTCGCTCCTTTCAATCTCAGTCTAATGCTGACTCATTGATGACCGCGATGAATGGCGAGAATGATCAACCATCGACACCTGCACCGATTGCAGATCCTGATTCCGTGACACCAGTAGAGCCTTCGCCGGCACCATCACCCGTGGTTCCGCCCCCTCCTTCGCCAGTTCCACCCCCAGTGCCTGTCGCGCGCGCCCGTCTCATCACTTCTCGTGGAGTGCACTGTATGGCGGCGTTGGACGGATCCTATCGATGTTGGAAAGCTGGGCTGAGGGGTGAACTTTTAACTCTTGCACTGCCTCCAGGAATGAAGAGTCTCGCTACGATTGGAACCAACCTTTCAGAAATGCTGATACTGAACGACAAAGGTGATCTTTACTTAGGGTCTGGGCTCCTGCGTACGGACGTTAAGGACATTTCAGGGAGTGCACAGGCGAGATGTGTACTGACCATAGCAGGAACTTTTGACTGCACTAGTGCCCAAGGAGAAAGATCCTTTCGCTGGCCCGAAGGATCGCCGACCACCGCATCGAAAGTAACCGCTGGCAGCCTCGGAATAGGCGTCGAGTCGATGGGCACTTACTATCATTTCGAAATGGACATGCGCGACTTTGGACTCAAGCGCACCAGACAGTTTTCTACGGCTCCCTATTTGTCCATTCATCCCTCCTATCAAATTGACTATGCGGTCTCAAACGACGCAAAGGGAACTGTGAGTCGGATTGCCGCCACTGGGATTTCAAAAATGGGTGAATTGGGTGCTCCGCCCTTTGCTCGCATTGCTCATGGTTTCGGTTATCTCTGTGCACTGCCTGTTCATGCAGGTCTGGGTGCTCAGCCGAAATGCGTTGGAAAAATCTTAGGAGAAAGAATAACCTCCAAGATTGCCGATGTTCAAATGGAGACGATCGCGTTTCCCCCTGACGTTGTCGATATAAGTTCAAGTTATTATAGCTTTTGTATTTTGAGAAAATCTGGCTCAGTAACCTGCTGGGGATATTTGGATGACGCAAAACCATTGGAGATCTTCTAACTTTGGTGAAAAACTGCTAAGCCAGATCCCAAGAGATGCAATGAGTTTGGACTCTTCAATGTTGGCTCGCAATTAAAAAATGAAAGTGGCGCGCAATAGAATTTGCGCTGCTGCGGTAAGATAAGAAAGAAACTTATAGAATCTGAGGAACGGCAACTCATTCGATGACTGCCACCTCAATTTCAACTCAAATTTAGTTTAAACGGCAATCCAGAATGAAATCCGGAGCGCCCTCTGTCCTTCCATGAAAAGACATGAGGACTCTATTTCCAGCTGAGACTTCAAGAAGCGCTTCTGGATCCTCCTCGAGATCATTGATCGTTAGAACAATGCCTCCATCAGCTACGGCTACATCGACTGTATTGCCATGATAATCACTCAACAAATTTTCACTATAAAACTCGCCAGTCGGAATCTCCACATTCTTCAGAGTCCCAACTTCCTGACTAAGTTTTTGATCTCGGATTGTGCAGTTGAGCACAGATGCAAGGGTTGTGGCAGAGAAGGATGGCAAACCAACTAAAATCACGAGACAAGGAAACAAGTTTTTCATAAGGGCCTACTTTCTTTTTTGAGGGCGGTTATTGTGTTGGGGACAAAAGGAGAGTATCAATATCTAACCGATTCACTCCACTGAGAAAAAACGTCGGATACTTAAAGCTGAATTGAGACAGCTCGTTCGGTGACTCTTTCATATTTGATAGCTCTGGCCGCACCGACCTTGCGAATCAGATTCTTTTCGCACCAATCGGCCAGGATGGCCCTACCTCGGCTCTCTGCTAGATGGTAGAAGTTGCAAAACTCTTTGCGGCTAAACGAGGGCCGATCACTTAGAATACTGGGGCACCCTGCCGCCAAACTAATACTGACCTGTGAGTTAAAAGTTCTAGGAAAATAAAGGCGGCTCCTTTGAACTCTTAGAGTCACACCGTACAGTTGCTTGAGTCGAGACATCAGTTGAAACAAACGGTTGTGCAGAAGATCGAATTCGAAATTTGCGTCTGGCCAAAGAAGCGATTTAGCCCGCACGAGATCCAATCCCCAGAAACTGGTCATTCGTGCGTAGGCTAGGAGTTTTAACTCGAGTGGCAATCCAAAGTGTCTCTGACCTTTGATGACGTATTCGCCTTGATTCAGAAAAATCAGAATTCTAGATTTCCGTCTACCGATCCACTCGTGATGGGATTTTTCCCTAGAGGTTTGTTTCGAATCTAGAGTCCTGAGAACTTCGCGTTCAAACCTTTTCGACATGCCAGGATACGAAGCTAAGCTAATTTTTTCGTTGTCACTAAGCCAGCCAAGTTGAGCTTTGAGTTTCAAGATCTCTAGCCATGCCTCTATGCGCAGACTCGGACGTCCGAGAACCTGCTCTGCCAGAGCAATGTGATGACGACCTTTTGCTTCACGGCCGGTTTTAGCAAAGGTAAATCCAAGCCATTTATTTAATAAAGCTTTATCAACCGTTTCCTCGTCTTTTGAAAAATACTTTTTTGCTTCCAACAGAACACGGTGGGCTGTTTGAATCTCGCCCATGCGTGCTAAATATTCGCCTTTGGCTTGGAGAGCGATACCCCGCAGTAGAGATTCACTAGAGCTGTGATAGACCTCATCTACTTTTTGAAGAGCTCCTTTGTATTGACCGGCGCCCGCTAGGCAGTCGGCAAAGGTGATTTGCGCCAACCTTGATTGATAGGTGTGCGTATTGTGAGGTAGGGTTGCGAGTTTTTGGAAAGTGGCTAGCGCGTCTTCATACCGCCCATTGGTCAAATAGACCTCAGATTGAATTTGCAGCTCAGCTTCCGTCTCTGCAGCCAATGATTGGAGCACTCGAAGTGCGTTGTGACTGGCGCCGATGTGATTCAAGAGCTGAGACAGTTTAAAACTTCGAGCCCGGACAAACGATTCTTTGGGACGACCTCGAGCGGCTTCATTTTGCAAAATGCGGATGCCCTTTTCTGCAAGATTCAGCCGGCGAAACCATTCAGCAGAGAGTAAAATGAGATCGTCATCGTTCTTATGTTTTTTTAAGAGTTCAAAAATTTTTCTCTGCGCTATTGAGCGTTTTCGCTGAACAACTAGCTCTTCGATTTCGGAGATCTTTCGCTCAAGCACCGATGGTTTCGTTTGCATGCCACTGAATCGTCGCACTGCCATACTCTAGCGTCAAATACCTCTCAATTCGTTTCACGAAATCTCTTCCTGAGTGACCATTTTCGTCACTCGTCAATACCGTGGTCACCTCGCTCCCATTGTAATTAAATGATGCAGCTGTTATAATTCACGACTGTGAAAATCGCCTTCGTGCTTCTTATTTTTTTTCTAGCGACAGCTTCCCATGGGCGAGGTGGCGCGAACGTCAAGTCCAACGGAATTGGACGTGGTGGTGGTTCGTACTCTGGAGTCTTGCGCTTTTTGGGATTGTCACAGTCTTTAGACAGTCTTCAAGAGCCGACTTTTGTGGATCGATTCGATGAAATTTACGAACGAAGAGTTGAGTTTCACCTAAAAGATGACCTTCGTCCCTATGTTCGGTTTAGTGAGCGAATGCCAAAGACACTTGCTCAGTATCAACAAGAATTTTTAAATTCGGGACTGATGGGTCTCAATCGACTGAGAAAGATCATCACTAGAGAAGGTGAGCTGACAGACTTTGCAGGAGAGAAACTACGAATCACATCCGCCACTCTCGATGAAGCCGAAAAGCACTTGCGCTTAATTACGAGCGAAAACTCTCCCTTGTTTTCGATAAACAATGGACTCAAAGATGAAACCACGGGCAAGGTACTTACTGCAGTCAATTTTTCTGCTGAAGGTAGAGTCGAGGTCAACGCTCTTGAGTGGGACTATGTTGGGTATTTGTTTCGGGATTTTGTCGCCGAAGAAATTCTGCAAATGATTGTGGTGCACGAACTTCTCTCACTAAAACCATTTGAAGTTGAATGGAGCAATTACTATCCCGTCTCATCTCGTCTCTGCAAACGGACCTTTGAAAGAATCAAAATCGATGGCTCGACGAATTTGATCTACAACTTGAACCGCAACCGCTGGTTGCAAATCGATGAAAACCTTCGCCTTCATGAATTTATTGTCGCTTATAATTTGATTCCATTTCCTTTTTCTGACAACTCAATCTTCGTTCATGAGTATTTCACGACTCCCTATAGTCGGGACGAAATTCTCTCGCGTCTTGAAGATTTTTATCGGCAAAGAAAATATCCAGAAATGCCATGGCAGCAACTCAAAGCCAACCTCGCTGAAAAAAGAGAACTGAGAGTCATCTGTGAGTATTGGACGCCTTCTTGTCTCTCCGGCGCGATTCTAGAAGTCCGCCTCAACTGGCAGGACCCAGTCCTGCTTTATATGAATATGCAAGCTCAGTGGCTTGCGGGAAAATACAAACTGACCTGTACGGTCGGCGAAGCAGACTACAGTATCTGGCGCGAGACTTGGCAATCTGAAATCAGATGCTCCACCCAAGGAAATCTAAAATTGATCGCTACGATCAAGGCCAATTGGGAAAAAATCACGACCTTGGCAAAAGTCAATCGCCGAGACGCCAAAGAAATCTTGTCTTGGGCTCAATCCGACAATGTGAAACTCGAATGGCAGCCTTAGAGTGCCTACCGAGCACTCCCTCCCGGGATGCTTAGGCGGTCTCTGACCCTTTGTGAGTCCTCAGTCAATAATCTCGCCTTTGTTGCGAGCGAATCTCTCATTCCACTGTTGACGTTGCCCTGGTGTTTGCTTCATCCATTCAGTCACTTCACCCACAATTTTTAAGGGCGCTTCAGAACGATAGGAGCGGGTTGGATTTCCTGGAAATTTTCGATTTGTAACGTTAGGGTCATTCTCAAATGATCCTGTCGGCTCAACGATTCCTATACCTTGATGATCACTGAAGTTTGCCAGAACAGAGCGAGTTCCGGACCTCTTCCCATGGATTGGCTGCCGATGCGACACCGTCGGCGGTCAGATTTCCACCCACATGCTTGGTTCCAAAGATCCAGGTGAAATTGGGGAGTATCGATTTACGCGGATCGAACGGCAGGCACAAATTGTGACCAATTTAAGGTGCCCCTGGATTGCCCCTGCTGATGCCCCATGTTATAACCGGAGCCAATCGATCATCAACTGGCGAACAGCCTGAACTCGGAGAAAAATTATGAAGTGCCTAGTATTAATAGCAGCTCTTTTAACTCTCAGCGGAATTGCGCAAGCCGAACCCCTGGTCATTGACGAACGGTGCATGAACTGGGGAGGCGATATGCCTTGCCCTTACGGCAACCCGGTCGAAAACACCGAATCCTGTGGCTTCGTTAACCGAGAAAGCGTTTTGAGTTCGAGTGAATTTACTTTATCAAAGTACAATTCATCGACACAAAAATACGATGATCAAAAATGGACGGCTACGACACCAGAA
>CALCCV010000593.1 GCA_937900305.1 uncultured Pseudobdellovibrionaceae bacterium
TGACGAGCGCCGAAAATGCGATTGCGGTCGCAAATTCTCTTCCAGGGCTGGGGTCACGATGGGATCCGTCTCGACAATGAGGCCCGTGGTGAAGTGATGGGCGGCGGCCACTGCAAAGTTTCCGCAACCAGCGCCCCACTCAAGATAGGTTGTCAGGGAAGTCCGTTGCCAAATTTCGGTGCATATTCGAATCATCTCGCGTTGGGAGGAGAGGCTCGGTTGGCTGAAGGCTCCAATGGGCAACCGCAGGGGCACCGCCCGCCAGTCCTCGCCATCGGGAACCCACGTCTGCCACCACAGGCCTGGCCTTTCGACGGCCAGCTCAAAGCGATGAGTTTTTGATTTTTGATTGGCGTTGAATTTCAAAATTTTGCGCCGTTGACCGACCTCGAGGTTTCCATTCGGAAAAATTTCAAGGAGCCGCAGCAAAAAAAATTCGTCTTCGAGCAGTTTGAAGAGATCCTCATTTGCCAAATCGAGCCAGGCTCCCACCTGGCCCTCTGGAGATTCGCGCAAACGCAGACTGCCTTTGGTCAGGGGCCAGGTCCAGTCTGCTAGTTTGAGATAGGTCGCCTGCAACCGAGCACTGGTGATCAAACAGGCCGTGGCGGCAAAAACGGCACGAGAGTTCGGGTTAGCTGCTGTGTCTGCCCCTTTCTCAGATGTCGCGTCTGGCACCGTGTCGGTGCGCGCTGGCAGCCCAAGTTGGCCGTCGCGAATCACGAAATCCATGCGATGGCGGAACTGCAGCGGCGAAAAATCCACACTGTGAAGCGGAGCCAGGTCCGCCAGTTGGGCTATGACAGTTCGTTTTTGGCTAAGCTCTTCGCTAGCGGAGAGGTCCCAAAGCTGACACATCTTGCAGAGCGAAGCGTGCAAACACGAGTGGGTCAATGAATGGGTCCACGTTTTTTGGGGGGAGATCGTTCACCAGGTCTTTCATCCCTGTCGGCCTCACTGGGCGGATCTTCGCTCTCATCTTCTTCTGCGTTCAAGAGACCTTCGCTGAGACCCAAGAGGCGATCCGCCTCGGCCTCGAGGTCTGTATTCACCGCCGAAGATTGAATGAAGATCTGCTGATCGTGAAACTTTTGTTCCAGCCAGGTTTTGGGAAAGCGAACGGCTTCTCCGTCCTTCAAAAACTCTTCCAGCATGGCGCCGGCGCCGTCGAGCGCTAGGTGAATGCTCTCAAGAACTTTGCCTTCCGCGATGACATAGTCGACCGACACTTCGAAGTTGGTTTGGCGAATGCTGTCTTTTTCGCGCAGACCCAAGCGCAACACAATCTCTTGTCCATAGATTCGGCCCTCGATGACGAGTTTCAAACTCCCCAGTTCAGAGCCAAAATTTTCTCGTATGACGCCCTCAATCTGAAGAGCTAACTCCTTCGGAAATGGCGACCACTTTTTTGAAGTTTTCAGTCTCGGTTGCACCAAGCCCCCTTTGATTGACGAATGGAATGGCGAAGTCTATACACCTGAAAGCTGATACCGTAAACGATGTCTCAAGGAGCGGCCCAGGTGAGTGAATGGCTTAATGTGTCAGAGGTGATTTTGCAAGAGAAAAGCCCGGATTTGCTCAGCCCCGAAGGGGCTCAAACTTCTAACCCCGAAGGGGCTCGGTCTTCTAGCCCCGAAGGGGCTCGGTCTTCTAACCCCGAAGGGGCGCGAGACTCAGCGCTCGAAGAAATGCCCGGAGTTTACATTTCGACCTACGGTTGTCAGATGAATGTCAATGACACTGAACGCATGTATTCGCTGCTTGAGATGGTGAATTACACACCGGTGGACTCGCCCGAAAAGGCCCAGCTGATCATCGTGAACTCCTGCTCAATTCGTGAAAAGCCGGTGCACAAGGTTTACTCCGAAGTCGGTCACTACAAAAAACTCAAAGAGCTCAATCCGAAACTTTTGATAGGCATTGGTGGCTGCGTTGGCCAGCAGGAAAAAGACAAATTGATTCAAAATCAGCCTCTAATTGATTTTGTTTTTGGCACTGATGCGATCGATGAGTTGCCGGCTCTGGTGGGGCGGGCGCTCGAAAAAACGACCAACAAAAAGCACTACCGGGAACTGAAACGCGAGGAAAAAGAAGTGCTCACGGGCTTTCAGCACCGAGCTCCGTACCACGTAGAAACTTTGGTTCGCAACCCGGGTGTGGCGACCTTCGTAAATATCACCAAAGGCTGTGACAACTTCTGCACCTTCTGTGTGGTGCCATTCACGCGGGGCCGTGAAAAGAGCCGACCTTTGGAGCATGTCCTTCGTGATGTTCAGGCCCTCACCCAGCGCGGGGTGAAAGAGGTGACACTGCTCGGGCAGAATGTGAATTCCTATGAGAGCCTCTGTGGTGCAGACTTTGCCGATCTGTTGGCTCGTTTGGCTAGCGAGACCGATCTTCAGCGGATTCGTTTCACCACCAGTCATCCGAAAGATTTTGATCAAAAGTTGGCCGATGTGATGTTCCGCCATCAGCACAAAGTTTGTGAATACATTCACCTCCCATTTCAAAGTGGCAATACCCGGATCTTGGGTTTGATGAATCGTCGTTACTCTCGCGAAGAGTACCTTGAAAAGATCGCGATGATTAAGCGGGCGATTCCGAACGTGGTGCTGTCGACTGATATCATTGTGGGTTTTCCAGGCGAAACCGAAGCTGAATTTCAAGACACCATCCGCTTGGTGCTCGAAGTGGGATTTGAAACCATTTATGCCTTTAAGTACTCTCAGCGCCCGAACACCAAGGCGGCGTTGTTTGAGGATCAAGTGCCTGAGGATGTGAAGTCGGACCGTTTGGCTCGCCTCTTCGCTGCGCATGATGAAATGGCGTTTCCGTTGGTGAAGCGCTACGAGGGGCAAATTTTACAGGTGCTCGTTGAAAAGGCTGAGGATCAAAAGGGCAAGTGGAGTGGACGCTCGACCCAAAATAAATCCGTTTATTTTCTGGGCGGCGAAAATCTGGTGGGCAAAATGGTTCCTGTGCGCATCACCAAAGCCTTTCCAGCCGTATTGCGCGGCGAGCTGGCGCTTCCCAACTGAGGAAGTTCCTCTCGGGGCAGGAGTCGTGGTTTTGGCAGCGGGCCTTCGCCTTCCACTGGCGGTATTCAGAAAAGTTGCGAACTGAAAATATTTGATTGCACGTTCGCGATTTGACCCCTAAAAATCTTAGTCACACTTTATGTAGGTATGATGGATTTAAAAACGATTGTGACTCAACCGCTGCAAGTTTACTTCACCAAGACAGAGAGCGAAGGCGAAGAGACTTTTCACGCTCGGGATTTGGTGGAACTTCGCATTTTTGGAATCGCCGTCGGTGCCGCCCCGATGGATGCTCAGCGACCCGTTTTAATTCTCAAAGATTTAGCCCACGAATTTACCCTGCCGGTTCCACTCAACGCGCTGGAAGCGGGATTGGTCGTGGCCCAAAGTAACAAGCAATCGGCGCCGCTCAATCCCCACAAATTCACGGAGCTTCTCTTGCAAAAGTTGCAGATGAATATCTGCCAATGTGTTTTTGTCGAGATCAAAGGTGTCCACCAGTATGTTCGATTTTATCTCTCGGGCCATCCGCAAATGACGAGCATCAAAGTTCGGGCTGAAGAAGCCATGTCGTTGGCTCTGACACTCAACATCCCGCTCTTTGCGACTCGAAAGTTCATGGATCGAAGCAAAGTGCTGACAGCTGAGGTTGAGACGCTGTCGCAGACCCAAGGTGTACAGCATCCGCACTTTCAAAAGTTTCATCATTACGTGATTTAATAACTTGTTAAACAGTTGATAGAGGTTTCTCTTGAGCAGGATCACTCCACTTCTTGGCCACACCCCGACAGTGGGGGAGGAATGTTTTTTATCATCTTCGGCCGAAATCATCGGCGACGTCAAAATTGGGAATCGATCTAGCATCTGGTACAACGTTGTCATCCGCGGCGACGTGATGCCCATTCGCATCGGCAACGAAGTCAATGTTCAAGACGGCACCGTGATGCACGGAACTCACCAGCAGTTTGGGGTCACCCTCGAAGACCGTGTGACCATCGGTCATTCGGTCGTTTTGCACGGCTGCCACGTGGGTCGCGAGTCTTTGATCGGCATGGGCAGCATTGTGATGGACGGAGTGAAGGTGGGGGCCCGCTGCCTCGTGGGCGCCGGTTCCCTGTGCACGCCAGGAAGTGAATTTCCTGAGGGTCATTTGGTGCTCGGTCGACCAGCTAAGGCGATTCGACCTTTGAAGCCTGAGGAATTGGCAAATCTTTCGCAATCGGCCGATAATTATTTGCTCTACAAAACTTGGTATGGAGGTGAGTGATGCGCACGTCTGAAATTCCTTACGCGTTGACGTTTGATGACATTCTTTTGATTCCCCAGTACAGCGACATTGTTCCGTCGGAAGTTTTGCCGCGAAGTCACTTCGCTCGCGAAATTCATCTGAACGCACCGATTTTGTCGGCGGCGATGGATACGGTCACGGAAAACCGCATCGCTCGCATCATGGCTCAGCATGGGGGGATGGGCGTCATCCATAAAAACTTTTCGATCGAACAGCAGGCCTTAGAGGTGGAAAAGGTCAAAAAGTACGAAAGTGGAATGATCCAAGATCCCATCACGTTGGGACCCGAAGCTCCCGTCGCGCGCGCGGTGGAGATGATGAACAAGTATTCGATCAGCGGCGTGCCCATTACGGTGAATGGTGTTTTGGTGGGAATTTTGACGAACCGTGATTTGCGCTTTGAAACCAATTTGCATCAGCCGATTCAAAACTTGATGACCAAAGAAAACTTAATCACCGCCAAAGAAGGTACAACTCTCGATCAGGCGAAAAAGATTTTACAACAGCACCGAATTGAAAAGCTCCCGGTTGTCGACAGCCGAAATCATTTGAAGGGTTTGATCACGATCAAAGACATTGAAAAGGCCCAGGCTTTTCCGCAGGCAACCAAAGATGCTCATGGTCGCCTCATCGCCGCGGCGGCGGTGGGAGTCGCTCCGGGAACGCACGACCGAGTGCAAGCTTTGGTGCAATCGAAAGTGGATGTCATTTGCGTTGATACGGCTCATGGCCATTCGAAAAATGTTCGTGAAATGGTCCGCTACATTCATCAAAATTTCAAAGATGTGGTTGTGGTTGGCGGCAACGTCGTGACGGCCGAAGGGGCAGAGATGCTTTTCGACGAAGGAGCTGACGTTGTGAAAGTGGGCGTCGGGCCCGGAAGTATCTGCACCACACGGGTGGTGGCGGGTGTGGGGATGCCGCAAATTTCGGCCGTTCAAGAGTGTTCGAAAATGGCTAAGAAGCGCGGCAAGACGATCATCGCTGATGGCGGAATCAAGTACTCTGGAGATATCACGAAGGCATTGGCATTGGGTGCGAACTCGGTGATGATTGGCAATCTTTTGGCCGGCGCGGAAGAGTCCCCTGGCGAGACGGTGTTGTATCAGGGTCGAACTTACAAAGTGTATCGAGGAATGGGATCTCTGGGAGCGATGGCCAAGGGTTCAAAAGATCGCTATGGCCAAGCCGGTGTGATGGATGACGACAAGCTGGTGCCGGAAGGGATTGAGGGCCGAGTGCCTTACAAGGGCAGCGCTTCGGGAATCATCCACCAGCTGATCGGTGGAGTGAAATCTGGGATGGGTTACCTCGGCGCTTCCAGCATTGAAGAACTTCAGATGCGAGCGAAGTTTGTTCAAATCACCTCTCAAGGATTGCGTGAGAGCCACGTTCACGACGTGCACATCACGAAAGAAGCTCCGAATTATCGACTAGAGTAGAGAGCGAACGCGTTTAGCATTTAAAAATGCATTTAAAGTGTATTTATTGACAGAGAGGACGACGGCGCATGCGTGGATTTTTGATTTTGGATTTTGGTTCTCAGTACACTCAGCTCATTGCTCGGCGTTTGCGTGAGGTCGGGCACTATTCTGAAATTCTGTCGCCGCTCGTTTCAATAGAGGAAATCAAATCTAAAAAACCGTACGGAATCATTTTGAGCGGTGGTCCCAACAGCGTTTATGAAGCCACCTCGCCGCGCAGGTCCGTCACCGCATTGGCGGAAGTGGCGCCGTTGCTAGGAGTCTGTTATGGCATGCAGCTCATGGCTTACGAATTGGGTGGTCAAGTTCAGCGTGGGACCAGTCGCGAGTATGGCCCCGAGACGGTTGAATGGCTCAGTGAGATGGCCGGCGTTCCGCAAAAGCAAAATGTTTGGATGAGTCATGGCGATGTCGTGGCCAGTTTGCCAACTGGATTTAAGCTTTGGGCAAAAAGTAGCACTCACATTGCAGCCTTTCAGAGTGAAAAGATGTGGGGTTTGCAATTTCATCCTGAGGTGGCACACACCGAGCATGGTGAAAAAATTCTGTCGGCGTTTGCGAAATTTTGTTCAGCGCCTGCAGATTGGCAGACCTCAGAAGTTGTCAAAGAGCTTTTGCAAAAGGTGAAAGCTCAAGTGGGGCCTGAGCAAAAGGTATTGATTGCCCTGAGCGGTGGCGTAGACAGCTCAGTCGCGGCGATGTTGGTGACAAAGGCGCTGGGACCCGAGCGCGTGCAGTGTTTGTTCGTGAACAATGGCCTGCTTCGCAAAAATGAATTTGAAGATGTTTTGCACAACTACCAAAACTTGGGTTTGCGGGTCGAAGGTGTGAGAGCCGAAAAGGAATTTTTGTCTCAGCTGGCCGGTGTGACCGATCCCGAGAAGAAGCGAAAAGTCATTGGCCGCGTTTTTATTGAGACCTTTGAAAAATGGGTTGAACAAAAAGGTGGTTTTGATTTTTTGGTCCAAGGCACGCTCTATCCGGATGTCATCGAAAGCGTTTCGGTGGTGGGCGGAAGCCACACGATCAAAACTCATCACAATGTGGGTGGGTTGCCAGAACATATGAAATTTAAATTGATCGAGCCTTTTCGGTTTCTTTTTAAGGATGAAGTTCGTCGAGTGGGTTTGGAGCTGGGGCTGCCGGCGCCGCTGATCTGGCGTCACCCGTTCCCGGGGCCAGGATTGGGCATTCGCATTTTGGGTGAAGTCAGTGAAGAGCGATTGCAGCTTTTGCGCGAAGCCGATGACATTTATGTGAGCTACCTCAAAGAAAAAGATCTTTACAATAAAATATGGCAGGCATTTTGTGTGTTGCTTCCGGTGAAGTCTGTTGGAGTGCAGGGAGATGCGCGGACTTATGATGCCACCCTTGCGATTCGCGCGGTCACTTCCACAGACGGGATGACCGCCGATTGGTTTGCCTTTTCAGGCCCGGATCTTCGCGAAATTTCTCGGCGAATCACCAATCAAGTTCGCGGAATTAACCGCGTCGTTTATGATGTGACCTGCAAGCCGCCGGCGACGATCGAGTGGGAGTGATCTCTGCCTAGCAGTGAACCACTAGACTCCTCGGTCGATGACCTGTCGATGCTGGTACCAAATGACTCCGCCTTGGCCGTACGATGTCACTTCGACTTCCAATTTTTCAGGACTGTTGGGCTGAACCGTGATCAAGCTAAAGTTATTTTTATTTCGCCCGGCAATCCGTCGTGAATTTCCGATGGTTCCGCGCAGAGGAAGTAAAAACGAATGCATTCCGCTTGAGGTGATCTCTAGAGTTTCGTAACCCATGTCTGCGGGACTGAGTCTCATGACCTCACTGTAGTGAATGTCTCCAGAGATAAGGACAACCGGGCTGGGGCTTTTTCGAAACCGAGCAAGCACGCTTTCGAAATTGTCGGGATGATTCGATTGAAAGGCTTCGGTCGCTGGGAAATATCCACCAAAAAATTGCGAACCGTTGAGAATCAACGAAGGCTGCGCCGTCTCGAGCTGGGCAAATAGCCAGTCTTCTTGCTCTGCGCCCCAGTGAACGCAATTCTCAGATGCGCGCTTAGGTGCACGGTTGGTGCGGCAATCCATCATGTGCAGCCGAAGTCCGCCGGCGCGCAAGGTGTGGGACAGGCTAGGGCCTCTCGCTAAGCTACTTTCACCTGATGAAACCTGCCACGGATCTTGCGCAAAGAAGCCTAGGAAATTCTGAGCTGAAAAGTCTTTGTGAGGATAGTCTCGGCCAGAGTTGTTGGCGCCAAAGTCGTGGTCATCCCAGAGCGCGAGTGTTGGAATCAGTTGTTTGGCGCGATAGAGCGCAAAGAGTTTTCGAGAGGTGGCAAAGCGCCTGAAAAGAATTTCGGGCGTGGCTGGTCCATCGACGTCGGTATAGCAAGAGTCGCCAATTAAAAACAGAAGTTCGGGCTCCGTGGCCCATAAGGCCTGCCACATTTCACCTTGAAACAGCAATTTGCTGGGTGAATCTTCCATGCACGAGGCCACGGCTATTCGCAGTCCGATTTTTTTGTCGTCAAAGGAACGAAACTTTCGTTCGTCGAGTTTTTCCCCCGCACCATTAAAAATTTGGAGCTGATAGATTTCACCGAGGTGCAGGTCGGCGATTTGCCACTTTTCCACTTTGATAGAGTTGTCTGAGCTTTCGCGAAAATCGGTTTGCCGCAAGCCAGTCAGTGTTTCGCCTTGGGAATCGATGACCCGACAAAATATCTGTGGCTCCGCGTGGAGAATGCTAAACTGAGCGCGATGACTTTCAGTCAAACCTTGCAGAATCGAAATTCCCGTGTCCGAAAATTCTTTGGCGAAAGCCCGGTTTCGCGACGGTGAACTCAGACTTAAGAGATCTGTTGGCGACGGAGACTGGCCCAGCGCCTGGCGAGAGGCACTTGAAACAAAAGATAAAGTGGCAAGGGCACCAGCCGATTTTTGGAGGAAGTCGCGTCTTCGCATTCAAGTCTCCTTTCACTTATGGTTTCACAACTGGGATCGAGGTCAATGGAGGATTGGTCAAGATTGTGTTGAAACTAAGTTTTGAATATTGGATCCCTTCAATTCCGTCTTATTTGGGTTTCGCCTGCGGGTGATTCGCCTGGTTTTAGAGACACCAGTGTTTATTTTCGATGTTTTGTTTCTAGAGATGCTCTTGAAAAATGCGCTCGGCAATTTGCACGCCGTCGCAGGCGGCAGAAGTGATTCCCCCAGCGTACCCAGCCCCTTCTCCGGCAGGATAAAGGCCCGGATGAGAAAGCGACTGCAGAGTCACTTCGTGCCGAGTGACGCGAACAGGACAACTGGTGCGCGATTCGACACCGTAAAGTTGGGCGTCTTCGGTCAAAAAGCCTTTCATTTTTCGAGGAAAGTTCAAAAGTCCTTCGCGCAACGGGGTTAGTAAATTCTGGGGAAGCAGCTGATCTAACCGCGCCGGCAAGATTCCCGAAGGCGAACTGGTTGCCAGCAGCGTGCGGCTGGCGCGTCCTTCGATAAAGTCCGTTAGCCTTTGAGTCGGAAGCTGTTTAGTTCCGCCCGCCATTTTGACAGCTTGGTAAGCCCGTTGCTCCAATTCGCGTCGCATCTGCAAGCCGCCAAAAAGATTTGAGCCAAATAATTTGTCGTGGTCCATCGTCACAACGATGGCACTGTTGGCAAACGGAGAGTTTCGATGGTAATTCGACATGCCGTTGACAACGAGACCGTCGGCTTCGGTGCCACTCGAAAGAACAAATCCACCTGGGCACATGCAGAAGCTGTAAACGCCGACGCCAGTTTGGTGATCGTGGTGAGTGAGTTTGTAATTCGCAGCTTTTAACTTAGGGTGATCGGCCCACTCTCGATATTGAATGGAGTTGATCAGGGCTTGTGGATGTTCGATGCGCAGACCCATCGCAAAAGATTTGCCTTCCATTTTGACTCCGACATTGGCGAAGTGTTGCAAAACGTCTTCGGCAGAGTGTCCCGTCGCAACGATGACTCGTGAACTGAAAAACTCTCGACCACAGCGGGTGCGCACGCCGCGAACTTGAGAGTCGCTCGTGAGCAGTTCAGAAAAAGCGGTATTGAAATGAATTTCGCAACCCAGCTCTAAGAGATGCTGGCGAAGCCGAGGAATGATTCGACGAATCTTGTCGGAGCCGACGTGAGGATTTGCAAGGTATTCAATTTCACCAGGTGCACCGTACTTCACCATGCGATTTAAAACGTAGGGAATGTGTGGAGACTTGATTCGCGTGATCAGTTTGCCGTCAGAATAAAGACCCGCTCCGCCTTCACCGATGCAAACGTTGTTATCGGGATTGAGCTCGCCGTAGCGCCAAAATCGGTTGATGCCCATGATGCGTTTTTCGGCGGCAGAGCCGCGCTCGAGAATGGTGCACGGAAGTCCTCGCTCAGCCAAGCGGAGGGCGCAAAAAAGCCCGGCTGGCCCAGTTCCGATGACGATGGGTTTTTCGAATTCGCGATTTTGCGGAGTGAGCGGCGTCACGATGTGACGGTGAGGAGGGAGAACTTCCCCTTTCTTGGCCACTTCCACACTCAAAATGAATTGTGGAGCTCGGCCCCGGCGGGCGTCCACGCTCTGTTTCAGAACGCGATGGTCGGCCACTTCACCCACCATCAGTGTGAGTTTTTCTTGGAGGTCTTCATCAAGACCGAGATGGAGATTTTCAATCGTCACCGGCATTTTTTGAACCTAGCGCTTGTTTGCGTTTCGAGCAACAGCTGAGCTGACGGAGGCAGACTTGCGCCGGGAATTTTGGATTTGCTAAGCTTCGAGCTATGATTATCGATGGCCATTGTCATCTCACGGACCTTCGCTGGCAGTCTCACCTTCCGAGTGAGATGGCTGAGTCGCGCCGGTGGGGTTTGGAATTTTTTATGCAGGGAGGAGTAGACCCTGCGGAATGGGAGCGCCAAGAGAGCCTAGCCGCTGAATATCCAGGGCAGATTGGCTTGTGCTTTGGCCTTCATCCCTACTTCGTTGCTGAAAATTCGATGGCGGACTGTCAGCGGGCACTGGATTTGTTGGCGAAAAAAATTCACGGCGCCTTGGCTCTCGGTGAATTGGGATTGGATTTTCGACCCCACATCATGAAAGAATCCAAAGAGCGGCAGATTGACATTTTCGAGGAGCAACTCGAGCTGGCAAGGGTCGCTGGCAAACCTTGTGTCTTTCATTTCGTGCAGTGCTTTTCAGAAGCGATTTTGTGTCTGAATGAATTTGGCTCGCCGCCAAGATCAGGAATGGTTCATAGCTTCACGGGGTCTTGGGACAAAGCGCAGAAATTTTTAGAGCGGGGACTTTTCCTTTCGATCGGAGCGGGACTTTTGCATCCGAAAAACCGCAGACTTGAAATTGTGGTGAAAGAAATGCCCTTGGAAAAACTTCTGCTCGAAACAGATTCGCCAGATCAACCACCGCCGCTTGGTTATCGCCCTTCAGGGCCTTCGCAGTTTGGTGGTCTGGTGGAGGAAATGCCGGTGGATCGGAATTCTCCGCGCAGTCTGTTGTGGGTTGCCGAAAGGGTGGCGCAGTTGCGAAAGGTTTCGGTTCAAGAGGTGCTCGCTTTGAACACCGCCAACTTTCAGCGGCTGTTTAAACCAGATGTTTAGGCTCAAAATCTATCTGAGCCCAAAGGCTCAAGCGGCTTTGACCGGCTGGGAGAAACGTGGTCTATGAATGGTGCGAATCAGTGGTCGAGTTTGTGGTGTAAATCTTGGAGGAACCTGTGGCCGTAGTGCTTTTTTTTCTGATGATTTTTGGCATTGTTTCAGTCAGTACCACGCTTCTGGTTTTGACGTTTATCAACTGGCGCAAAGAGCGACAAAAGGCGCGCGAGTTAGCTTCTGGTTCTTTTTCAGTTTAAATTTCTTTTCAGAGACTGCATTTAAGAAAAATTATTTAAGAAAAATTGTTGAAGCCGTTTGGCAAATCCGACTTGAAGATTTTGCCT